>JBDTDW010000106.1:0-3874 GCA_039922855.1 Candidatus Nanopelagicales bacterium
CCGGCTTCGTCCACCATGATCCGCGGCTGTCGTCTGCCCACATTTTGCCCACATGAAGCCGAAGACCCGACCACCAAGATCGGTGGTCGGGCCTCTGACCTGCAACGATACTGTAGCGGGGGCAGGATTTGAACCTGCGACCTCTGGGTTATGAGCCCAGCGAGCTACCGAGCTGCTCCACCCCGCGGTGGTCGGGTCTCCCCGATCGGCTCCCCTACGCTATGTCGTCATAGGGGCAGGGAGCAAATCCAGGTAGCCGTCGCCACCAACGCCCGTCCGGTTCCCGCACCGACCAACTCCTACTACGGCCCCAGACGTGGGATCCCAGGGATTGGGCTCACCCGTGGGCAGAGTCGTCGCCACGCGGGGTGCAGCGAGCTAGGCCCCCGAGGTCGGCGACGCGGTCGGGGACGCTGACGGGGTCGTCGGCGCCTTGGGGGCCACCGCGGCCTCCAGCGCCTTCTCCGCCGCCGCAGCCCTAGCCAGGGCTGCGGAGAGCTTGCCCTGCTGGACGCCGTACCCGGCGAAGTCTCCTGCCTTGAGGGCGCTCTGGCCAGCGGTGTACGCGGCCTGTGCCGCGGCTATCGCCGCAGCGAGCTGTTCTCGGGCAGTGCCCGCGTTCGGATTCGGTGGCGTGGTGGTGGGCGTTGTGGGCGTTGTGATGCCGAACACGTCACCCAGCGCTTCGTTCAGAGTGTCCCGAAATGCAACCCGCTGGCCGAACCCCACGAACACCTTACGTAACAGCGGGTACCCGGCGCTTCCTCCGGCCTGGATGTAAACCGGTTCCACGTACATCACTCCGCCGGCGACCGGTAGCGACAGCAGGTTCCCGTACACGATGTCGGAGACACCACTGCCGCGCAGCAAGGTGAGCTGCTGTTTGGCTACCGAATCGGTCTCGAAGTTGTTCTGCTGCTGGGCCGGGCCGGGGATCGTCGTGTTGCTCGGCAGCTGCAGTATCTGGATCTGGCCGTAGTTCGGTCCCGGTTCTGAGTTGATCGCCATGAACGCGGCCAGGGTCGGTCGCCGCTGTGGGGCGAACGTCGTGGTCAGCGAGAAGGTCGGCTCGCTCGTCCCCGGCATCTGGACCTGCAGGTAGTACGGGGGCTGGGGCTGCGGCACGCTCTTCGCCGGATCGTTCGGGATGCTCCAGAAGTCTGTGCCGGAGTAGAAGGTGTTCGGATCGGTGACGTGGTATTCCGAGAGGATCTCGCGCTGCACCTTGAACAGGTCGGCCGGATAGCGCAGGTGTGCCATGAGATCCGGTGAGATGTCCGACTTTGGCTGCACGATCCCGGGGAACGCCTTGCTCCAGGTCTGCAGGACCGGGTCCGACTCGTCCCACGCGTAGAGGGTTACCGTTCCGTCATACGCATCGACAGTGGCCTTCACCGAGTTTCGGATGTAGTTGATGTCGTCGCGTGGCTGGGCCGCGACACTGCTGCCGGAGGCCGTCACCGAGTCGCTGGTGGCGTCCCCGAGCGTCGTGGCCACGGAGTAGGGGTACGCGTCGGTTGTCGTGTAACCGTCGACGATCCACTCGACGCGACCATCGATGACCGCCGGGTACGGGTCTCCATCGAGAGTCAGCCACGGCGCCACCTTCTGGACGCGGTCCCGTGGGTCGCGCACCTCCAGGATCCGCGAGTCGTTGTTGACCAGGTCCGACAACAAGATGTTGGGCTCTTGGTATTTCACAGTGAACAGCAGCCGGTTCAAGAAGCTGCCCACCGGGATGCCCCCGGTTCCGGTGTACGTGAACTTGGCGAGGTCCTGGCTCTGGTTCTCGGTGGGGTAGTCCAACTCCTGCGGGGACGATCCGACTGGGGCACCCGCGATCGAGTAGTTCGGGGAGTTCTCCCCGTAGTAGATGCGCGGCTGGTTGATGGTCAGCTTGCCGGTCGGCGGCAGCCCGTTCTCGAAGAAGCTCGGCTTGCCGTCCGGGGTCGCAGTGTTGTCGTACGCCGCGACCACCCCGAAACCGTGCGTGTAGATGATGTGGTCCGTGGCCCAGTTGCGTTGGTCGTTCGGAATACCCGCCAGGTTGATCTCGCGCGCCGCGATCACCGTCCCCTGCAACTTCCCCGAGAGGGTGTAGCGGTCGATGTCGAGGGGATTCGCGAACGAGTAGTACGTCCGGTTCTGCTCCAGCGCAGCGAAAGTTGGGCTCACCACGGTGGGATCCATCAACCGCACGTTCTGCGTGGTGCCCAGGCTGGCCTTGAGGTCAGCCGGGTTGGGCACGTCGACCGCCGGATAGTTGGTCACGACGGCGTTGTTGACCCCGTACGCGGTGCGCGTCGCGTCGATGCTGCGCGCGATGTACGGGCTCTCCTTCACCACCTCGGTCGGCTTGACCTCCACCGACTGCACGAACGTGGGGTAGAGGCCCCCGATCAGCGCCGAGGACGCCAGCAGCAGCACGAACGAGGTCACCGCCAGGCGCCACCCGCCCCGGAAAGCACCGACGAAGAACAGCACCGCACAGATGATCGAGATGATCGCCAGGATGTTCTTGGCCGGCAGGATCGCGTGGATGTCGGTGTACGTAAGCCCCGGCACCAGCCCGTCCTGGCTCACCGCAAGGTCATACCGGTCCAGGACGTACGCGACCGCCTTGAGCAGCGCGAAGATGCCCACCAGGATGGACAGATGGGCCTGGGCGGCGGTGCTGGCCCGGCCGTCTGGCGACTGCAGCCGAATACCGCCGTACACGTAGTGCACGACGAGCGCCACCAGGAAGGAGAGGACCACAGTAGCGAACAGAAAACCCAGGATGAAACGCAGCGCCGGCAAGGTGAACGTGAAGAACGAGACGTCCATGCCGAACTGCGGATCGGTCACGCCGAAAGGTGTCGAGTTACGCCATAGCAGCCAGGTCTTCCACTCCGAGCTCGCGCTGGCTCCGGCCAGCACACCGAGCACGAGCGGTGCCGCGATGAGCAGCACCCGCCGCAGCGGCTCGAGCGCCGCGCGGTAGCGCTCGAGGCTGGCCTGCTCGGCGTTCATGGCCTGGAACATCGGCCGGAGCCGGTACGGCAACCACGCGTTGAAGCCCACGACGATCGCCATGAATGCGCCGAAGCCGAGGAACAGCAAGGCCCGGGTCAGCAAGGTCGTGGTGAAGACGCTGGTGGCATCGACCGACCGGTACCACAGCAGATCGGTCCAGAAGTTCGTGAACATGATGAAGCCGACGACCAGTACCAGGATGACGACCAATGTCATCGCCAGGACTCGGCCTCGCCGACGCTCCGGCTCGGCGATCACGACCCGTCCGCCCGGTCGCGCGGGGCCACGGCCAGGAGGTTCGAAGCTCACGCCAGCACCCTACGTGGCATCAGGTAGCGCACCTGACGGCAGACTGTGACTTGTGAATGACGACGACGTGCACCTGGACTCCGAAACGCCGCCACCGCCACTGACCGAACCGCCGACGCCGGCCGGATTCCGCTCACCGCTGCTGGACTGCGTGCGCGAGATCGAACGGTTCGCCGCACACGATGGGTGGGACCGTCCGGCTCGGCTCTTCGCCCTGGCCCACACCTCGGCCCTGCTGGCGCGTGAGCCCTCGCTGGCCGCCGCTCTGGGTATCGATCCGGACACGGCGTCCGAGCTGACCCCGATCGAGCAGGAGGAGCTTTCCGCCGACCAACCGCTGGAGCAGGTGCTCGCGACGCTGGCCTGGCCCGACGACGTTGTCGGCTGCGCACTGGTCGTGGAACGAGTCGTGCTGCCCCCCCGGGCCGAGGCCGAGCTGCTGCAGGACATCGAGACCCTTGTCGACCGGGCCGCGGCGCACTCCGAGCGCCAGGACGTACGGATGGTCGTCGCGGTGCTGCGCGACGGCAGCCGGGAGTGCGCGATCCGG
>JBDTDW010000107.1:0-5408 GCA_039922855.1 Candidatus Nanopelagicales bacterium
CGTCGACGTGGAACCACAGGCCGAGATCGTGTGCCGCCTCCCCCACGCCGCGCAGGTCGTCGACGATTCCGGCGTTGGTCGTGCCGCTGGTGGCCACGACCGCGACGATCGTCTCGGGCTCCGGATCGTTGTCCAGAGCGGCGCGAAGGGCCTGGCCGGTGAGCCGGTGTTCGTGCATGTCGATCACGAACGGGTCGACGTCGAGAATGTGGAACGTGTTCCTCACCGACGAGTGCACCTGGTCGCTGACCGCGATGCGCAGACGTTTGGCCCGGGCGGCCTCCCCGTGGTTGCGGACGAGCCGGTGCCGACCCTCGTCCCGCGCGACGACTAGGGCGGACAGGTTGCCGGCGGACCCACCGGACACGAACGTGCCACCGGCACTCTCCGGGAGGCCGGCGGCGTCGGCGATCCAGCGCAGCACCTGGTTCTCGGCCGCCACGGCACCGGCCGCCTCCAGCCACGAGATCCCCTGCAGCGACGACGCCGACACGACCATGTCGAACAACAGCGCGGCCTTGGTGGGAGCGGCCGGGATGAACGCGAAGAAGCGCGGGCTGTCCGCCGACAGGACCGTCTTTGACAGGTGGTCCTCGTACAGCCTCATGATCGTGGCGGGGTCGGTGCCGGTCGTTGTCACCAGACCGTCGAGCAGCGCCGTGATCTGCGCGGTGTCCCCGGGAAGATCGAGGGGCGCCTCGGGCAATGCGACCCGTTCCCGGACGTACTTCAGGACGACGGCGCTCAGGATTTCGTCAGGGATGTGCATGCGGTCGGCGGACGGTTCGGTGCTGTTCGCAGCTGTCGGGACCACGGCGAGCCTCTCAGGACGGTCGCAGCGCGCCGGTGGTGGTCCACGCAGCAGGCGCGGCGCATCCGGACCTTAGCTGCGCACGCGGTCGGGTGTCACCATTGCGCGCGGTGGCGTCCAGGCCCCGCGGGCACCGGCAATAGACTCGGTCGATGAACCGGACCTCGACCGCCGTGCTGGACGACCTGGGCGTGCGCGGTGAGGTGACGGCGTCCGACGCTTCGCTGCGCAGGTTCCTGCACGGCCTGCCCGGTGTGGACAAGGTCGGCGTCGAGGCTCGGGCGGCGGCACTGTCGACCCGCTCGATCAAGACCACGGCGAAGGCGTACGCGATCGACCTGGCGATCTCCATGATCGACCTGACCACCCTCGAGGGAGCGGACACCCCGGGAAAGGTGCGCACGCTCTGTGCCAAGGCGGTCCGCCCCGACCCCACCGACCCGGGTGTCCCCTCGACGGCGGCGGTCTGCGTCTACAGCGACCTGGTGGGCCTGGCCAAGGCGGACCTGGGTAGCTCCGGCGTCAAGGTCGCCGCGGTCGCGACGGCGTTCCCGTCCGGGCGCGCGTCGCTGGGCGTGAAGCTCACGGACACCCGTGACGCGGTCGCGGCCGGTGCCGACGAGATCGACATGGTGATCGACAGGGGAGCGTTCCTGTCCGGTCGTTATCTGCAGGTGCACGACGAGATCGCGGCGATCAAGGGGGCCTGCGGTGACGCGCACCTGAAGGTGATCCTGGAGACCGGGGAGCTTGCGACGTACGACAACGTCCGGCGCGCCTCGTGGCTGGCGATGCTGGCCGGAGCCGACTTCATCAAGACGTCGACGGGCAAGGTGGCACCTGCCGCCACACTGCCGGTGACCCTGGTGATGCTCGAGGCCTGCCGGGACTGGCGCGACGGCACCGGGGCCACGGTCGGGATGAAGTCTGCCGGTGGGATTCGCACGACCAAGGAAGCGATGCGATATCTCGTGCTGGTCAACGAGACCCTCGGCACGGACTGGCTGACGCCTGACCTGTTCCGCTTCGGGGCCTCGAGCCTTCTCAACGACCTGCTGCTCCAGCGGCACAAGCTGGCGACCGGGCACTACTCCGGCCCCGACTACGTCACCGTCGACTGACCGGAGGTCCGTGATGTCCCCTACCCCCTTCGAGTACGCGCCCGCGCCGGAGTCACGCGCGGTCGTGGACATCTCGTCGTCGTACGGTCTGTTCATCGACGGTGAGTTCGTCGATGGCCACGGACCGGCGTTCAAGACCGTCAACCCGGCGACCGAAGAGGTGCTCGCCGAGGTCAGCGAGGCCAGCGCGCAGGACGTCGACCGTGCCGTCGCAGCGGCCCGCCGGGCCTACACGAAGGTCTGGTCGAAGACCTCCGGGAAGGACCGGGCCAAGTACTTGTTCCGGATCGCGCGGCTGGTGCAGGAGCGCTCCCGGGAGCTCGCGGTGCTGGAGACTCTCGACAACGGCAAGCCCATCAAGGAGTCCCGCGACGTGGACATCCCGTTGGTTGCCGCGTACTTCTTCTACTACGCCGGCTGGGCGGACAAGCTGTCGCATGCCGGATTCGGCCCCGACCCCAAGCCGCTCGGCGTTGCAGCGCAGGTCATCCCGTGGAACTTCCCGCTGCTGATGCTGGCGTGGAAGATCGCACCGGCGCTGGCCGCCGGCAACACGGTGGTGCTCAAGCCCGCGGAGACCACGCCGTTGACCGCCCTGCTGTTCGCGGACATCTGCCGGCAGGCCGACCTGCCCCCGGGTGTGGTCAACATCATCACCGGAGCCGGCGATACCGGGCGCGCTCTCGTCGAGCACCCGGACGTCGACAAGATCGCGTTCACAGGGTCGACCGCGGTCGGCAAGGCGATCGCGCGGTCGGCGGCCGGCACCCGTAAGCGACTCACGCTCGAACTGGGGGGGAAGGCAGCCAACATCGTCTTCGACGACGCCCCTGTCGACCAGGCCGTCGAGGGCATCGTGTCCGGCATCTTCTTCAACCAGGGCCATGTGTGCTGCGCCGGCTCCCGGCTGCTGGTGCAGGAGTCGGTGGCCGACGAGGTCGTCGAGCGGCTCAAACGCCGGCTGACGACGCTGCGGCTCGGTGACCCGATGGACAAGAACACCGACATCGGCGCGATCAACTCCGCCGAACAGCTTGCCCGCATCCGCGCGCTCACCGACGTCGGCGACGCCGAGGGTGCGCAACGCTGGACCGCACCGTGCGACCTGCCCGACCACGGATACTGGTTCGCTCCCACCGTGTTCACCAAGGTCACGCAGGCGCACCGGATCGCCCGGGAGGAGATCTTCGGACCGGTGCTGTCGGTGCTGACGTTCCGTACCCCCGACGAGGCGGTGGCGAAGGCGAACAACACCCCGTACGGGTTGTCCGCCGGCGTGTGGACCGAGAAGGGCTCTTTGATCCTGCGGATGGCTGGTGAGCTCCGGGCCGGCGTGGTGTGGGCCAACACGTTCAACCAGTTCGACCCGACCAGCCCGTTCGGTGGGTACAAGGAGTCCGGTTTCGGTCGCGAGGGCGGCCGGCACGGGCTCGCGGCGTACCTCGACGTTGCCTGAGCAGGAGACGCACATGACCGACCGGCTCGACGTACGCAAGACCTACAAGCTCTATGTCGGCGGGAAGTTTCCCCGTTCTGAGAGCGGCCGGTCCTACGAGGTGACCGACCACAGGGGCCGGTTCCTGGCCAACGCCGCCCAGGCCTCGCGCAAGGATGCCCGCGACGCCGTCGTCGCGGCCCGTGCCGCGTTCGCCGGCTGGTCCAGCGCGACCGCCTACAACCGGGGGCAGGTGCTGTATCGGGTCGCGGAGGTGATGGAGGGTCGCCGGGCGCAGTTCGCCGACGACGTCGCGGCTGCCGAAGGGCTGACCGGTCGTCGGGCGCAAGACATCGTGGGCGCCGCGATCGACCGCTGGGTCTGGTACGCCGGCTGGGCCGACAAGCTGTCCCAGGTGCTCGGCTCGTCCAACCCCGTGGCCGGCCCGTTCTTCAACTTCTCCACCCCGGAGCCGACCGGCGTCGTCGCTGCGGTCGCGCCGCAGGATTCCTCGTTGCTTGGCCTGGTGTCCGTGGTGGCGCCGATCATCGTGAGCGGTAACACCGCCGTCGTCCTCACCTCCTTCGAACGCCCGGTCCCGGCGGTCACGTTGTCGGAGGTCCTGGCCACCTCCGACGTCCCCGCCGGGGTCGTCAACGTCTTGACGGGGTCGGCGTCGGAGGTGGCGCCGTGGCTGGCCGCGCACATGGACGTCAACGCCCTCGACCTCGCCGGTGTCGACGATGATGCGCTGCGGAAGTCCCTGGAGGTAGCTGCGGCCGACAACGTGAAACGGGTGCGGCGCGCTGACACCTCAGACTGGTCCGCCGACCCAGGGCTCTCACGGATCCGAGCTTTCCTGGAGACCAAGACCGTCTGGCACCCGATCGGTGCCTGACCCGTACGGTCGGGCCTGCAGCTGGTACGCCGCCACGGCGGCGCTGCGCGTCGACCAGGCATGCCGGCTCGGTCCTGGTGCATGGTCGTTGCGGACACCGGCCTGGTCCAGGTCGTTCGTGCACAACACACTGCTTCTCACCGGCGACCCTGGCCCGAAGGCAACGCTGTCCTGGGCCGATGAGGCCTGCAGCGGGCTGAGCCATCGTCACGTGTCCGCGTATTGCCGGCTGTCCACTGCCACCCTGGAATCCCTGGCCGCCAACAAGTATCAGGTGCAGGGGCAGATCGTGATGGGGCGACCGGTGACTGCGGGGCCGATCACGGCACCGGCCGGCGTCGCGGTGCTGCCGCTGCCACCGGACGACCTGCGGGTGGACCGGTTGCAGGCCAGGTTCTGGCGCGAGGACTGGTTGCCCGCCGCTGACGACGTCACCGTGGATGAGCTGGTGGGGCGGCGTTCGGAGATGGACCGTGCGGGGGCCGTCACCTCTCTGGTCGTCCTCGCGGGCGAGGAGGCGGTGGCCAGCCTGGACGTGTGCGTACGGGACGGCATCGTCGAGCTGGACGCGCTCGCCACGCTGCAGAGCCACCGTGGGCGCGGCTACGCGACGGCGCTGTTCGCACACGGTATCGAGCTAGCCGAGCGGGTCGGCGCCGAGCTGGTCGTGCTGACCGCGCTGGTGGAGGACTGGCCATGGCAGTGGTACTCACGGCTGGGCTTCGCAACCCTGGGCCCGATCACCGAGGCCACCATCCACCCCGAGCCAGACGCCACGCTTCTGCCCGCTTCGGATACTTAGTTCCAAAGCCTTGGCGTGCAACTCTTTGAGGCATGGCCGGGGGCTGCCCCGTGGTTCGCGATTCGTCAGCGATAGCTGGTGTGCTCAGAAGCGGTTGGACCCTGCTCATCCGGTTCGGATTCGGGGTCGGGTTGCAGTGCGGTGGGCCGTTCCAGGACTGGTCGGGGGGATTCCCTGGCCGAGGGCGGTGACGTGAGAGCGCTGGCAGACCCCGAAATCAACCGGCGGCACGATTCGCGAAGCGGGCCGCCAGAATCGCGAGGGATGCTGGTCGTACGCTCGCCGCATGCTGAGGCGATGCTCCACCGCGTCGGTCGGGAGATCGTGCAGCAGAAGTAGCA
>JBDTDW010000108.1:0-3756 GCA_039922855.1 Candidatus Nanopelagicales bacterium
CAAGGGCGGCGCCGGCAAGCCGAGCGCGAACAACTCCGGAGCCGGCTGGACCGGCAGCAGCCGGGCCGCGACCGTGAAGCGCCCCGGGGCAGCAGCCCGCCCACCGGCCAAGAAGGTCGCCAAGCTGCCGCCTCGGCCGGGACGGCCCAAGCTCCAACCGGAGGACCGCCTGCCCAGTCCGGACGGGCTCACCAACCGGCAGCGCACGATTCTCGAGTGCATCAAGGACGCGGTCGACACGCGTGGCTACCCGCCGTCGATGCGCGAGATCGGTGAGGCGGTGGGGCTGTTCAGCCCCAGCAGCGTCGCGTACCAGCTCCATGCGCTGGAGGAGAAGGGGTGGATCCGGCGCGACGCCCGGCTGCCGCGCGCCATCGAGGTGCGACTGCCGGACGGGGCGAGCGCCGGGCCGCGGGTGCGTGCCTTCGACCCGGATGCCGGGGTGGACGAGACCGACTCCGGTGAGCAGATGCCCGCCGCTGCCTACGTCCCGGTGCTCGGCCGCATCGCAGCCGGTGGTCCGATCCTGGCCGAGCAGGCCGTCGAAGAGATCTTCCCGCTGCCACGTTCACTCGTCGGTGAGGGCGAGATCTTCTTGCTCAAGGTCGTCGGCGAATCGATGATCGACGCCGCGATCTGCGACGGCGACTACGTGGCCGTACGTTCCCAGCAGACCGCAGACAACGGAGACATCGTCGCGGCCCTGCTGGACGACGAGGCCACCGTGAAGACGTTCCAGCGCAAGGGCAACAAGGTGTGGCTGCTGCCGCACAACCCCTCGTACTCCCCCATCGACGGCACCCACGCCCAGATCCTGGGCAAGGTGGTCTCGGTCCTGCGTCGCCTCTGACGCCGGAAACCTGCTCGTCGGTCATGGCGTTCGGTAGGGCCCGGGCCGTACCGAACCAGCAGGGGCACCGTGACCTACCAGATGTCGACCTGGGTCGAAGGAGCTGCGGACATGGCCGGGCAGCACACACCGCGCAAGACCGATCGCGCAGTCACCGAGCGTCCGCACGAACGCCCGCTCGACCCACCAGCGCACGGTGCTCACCGGGGTGCTGAACAAGATGGTGCTGAACAAGATGGTGCTGAGCAAGATGGTGCTGACCTGAAGGCGCAGGACAGCACGGGCGACCCGGTCCCGACCATCTCGCGACGCGGACCGAAACGAAAGCCGGTAGGACCCGGCTGATCGACTGCTGAGTCGTCCTGTGCTCGCGGAGGTCGCGATCTCGATGCGTCGAGCAGATCCGTACGATGGTCAACGGCGAAGTCCGCGCGCACGCCAGCACAGACGGGACGGGTGGGACATGGATTGTGTGAGCCCATCGACCCACGCCGTCAGCATCGCGGGCTGACGGGGTGCCCAGTCGTGTCGTGATCGTCGGGGCGTCCCTCGGCGGACTTCGTAGCGCAGAGGCACTGCGCAGGGCCGGCTTCGGCGACGAGATCGTCGTGGTGGGAGCCGAGAAGCACCTGCCGTACAACCGGCCGCCGCTGTCCAAGGAGGTGCTCGCCGCCGGGATCTCCCACACCGCGGTCGCCTTCCCGATGCGAGCCTCGGTCAGCGACGTGACCTGGCGCCTCGGCGTACCGGCCACCGACTGTGACATCGACCGGCGGGTGCTCACCCTCGCCGACGGCGCCACGTTGGACTACGACGGGCTGGTCATCGGCACCGGACTGCGGTCCCGGCGTCTCACGGTGCCGGGCCCGCCACCGACCGTGGCGGCAGGCCGACACAGCCTGCGAACACTTGACGATGCCGCCGCCTTGCGAGCAGAGCTCGTGGGCGGCGGACGTGTGGTGGTGCTGGGCGCGGGATTCATCGGGTGCGAGGTCGCCGCCACCGCACGCACGCTGGGGTGCGAGGTGACAGCGGTCGCGATCGACCCGTACCCGATGGTGCGGCCGCTCGGCGCTCTGCTCGGAGCACAGATGCAGCACCGTCACGAGGCGCACGGGGTGCAGTTCAGGCTCGGGGTAGGGGTCACCGCGTTCCAGGGCAAGGACAAGGTCACCGGGGTCGAGCTCAGCACCGGCGAGGTGCTCCCCGCCGACGTCGTCGTCGAGGCGATCAGCAGCCACTGCAACACCGAATGGCTGGCAGGCACCGACCTCGACCTGACCGACGGGGTGCTCTGCGACAACACGCTGCGCGCTCACCGGGTGGACGGGTCCCCCGTCGACGGGGTCCACGCGGTGGGAGACCTCGCGCGCTTCCCGAACCCGTTGTTCGACAACGTCCCGCGCCGGGTGGAGCACTGGAACATCCCGACCGAGACCGGCAAGCGGGTCGGGCCGGCGCTTGCGGCGTATCTCGCCGGCGACGGGTACGCCGCCGCAGTCGCGAGCGAGTTCGCGCCGTTGCCGGCTTTCTGGTCCGACCAGTTCGAGATGCGGCTGCAGTCCTTCGGCGCGCCCGGTTTGGCCGGTCCAGACGACATCCGGATCCTCGAGGGCGACATCGAGGACGAGGTGGTTGTGGGCTACCACCAGGGCGAGCGGTTGATGGGTGTGGTCGGCATCGGGATGCTCAAGGCCGTCATGGGATATCGGTCCGCGATCGGTCACCCGCTCCCCGAGACCCCGCACTCTTGACCACCTGATCCGCGACCGTGGCCCGCCGTCGTTCCTGGATGTGACCGGAGCGGGTCCTGGCCGGCCCGGTGCCAGGCTCGCGCTGGGGGGCAGCACCGGGTCACGCATCGTGCCTGGACCGGGCGACAGCGCGGGCACTTCGGCCTCGGCTCGTTCTCACAGGCTCCCGGTGAGGTACTGCAGGCCCAGGCTGGTCATTGCCACCACGACCCAGAGCGAGGCGCCCAGCAGTAGCGGGCGCGGGCCGGTGCGACGAAGCCCGACCACATCGGTGGACAGCCCGATCGCGGACAGGGCCACGGTGATCAAGAACACCGACACCTCGTTGAGCCCGGCATGCGCTCCCGCCGGGATCAGTCCGGCACTGTTCACGGCAGCCACGAGCAGGAAGCCGATGAGGAACGTGGGGATGAGCCGAAAGATCCGGACATGGATACGGGGACGATCCCGGATCGTTGGAACCGGATCGGTTGCAGCGCCATCGGTTTCGGCACGGGCGGTTTCAGCACCGGTAGTTTCAGCGCTTGTCATGGCCACCGTCCGGCGCTCCTTGCGCGATGTCAGTGCGGCCAGCCCCAGTGCGATCGGGATGATGAGCAGGGTCCGGGTGAGCTTCACGACCACCGCGAACCCCAGGGCATCCTGCCCGTACGTCGTGGCTGCCGCCACAACCGAGGACGTGTCGTTGATGGCGGTCCCGGCGAACAGCCCGAACGCGTGCTGGCTCATCCCGAGCAGGTGGCCAATGAACGGGAACAGCAATACCGCGGCCACGTTGAACAAGAAGATGGTCGACACCGCGTACGCGACGTCGACCCCGACAGCACCGATGACCGGCGTGATCGCCGCGATCGCCGAGGCTCCGCAGATGCCTGTGCCGACCGCAATCAGGGTCCGCAGGTCACCGACCAGGCCGAGCCACCTCCCGATCCAGTACGCCGCCACCAGGCAGGCGGCCAGGGTGCCGAGCATGACGGGCAGCGAGTCCAGCCCGACCTTGGCGATCTGGCTCAGGGAGAGCTGCGACCCGAGCACGACCACGGACAGCTGCAGGATGGTCTTGCCGGAGAAGGTGATGCCGGGGCGCAGACGCTCGCCGGGCTTGCGCCACGCGGCGAGCGCCACGCCGATCACGATCCCGGCCACCGGGCC
>JBDTDW010000109.1:0-4931 GCA_039922855.1 Candidatus Nanopelagicales bacterium
GTCCGGGTCACGGTGCGCCGTATCGGGGAGCCGATCCAGGACGACCGTGCGCTCATGTCCGCCCTGGCACGGGCCGGTGCGACCCCGGGGTCCACCGTGAAGGTGACCAGGTCCCCGGGCGGGATCATGGTGGGAAGCGCCGGGGAGTACGCCGAGCTCAGCGCCTCCACGGCCGCTCACGTGATGGTCTCGCGGAGCTGATCAGAGTTGGCCAAAACTGATCAGCCACACCTTTGGATTACTCAACGCAATTGAGACACTACTGACGGTCTATGTGATGTAGATCACAGCGTGGGTATTGCCGCAGGTCAGGCCGTCGACGAATCGACGATCACGTCGATTGTCCGGTAACCGGGGTGATGTGGTGGAACTGCCCGGGGCGCTTGCCTAGGGTCGGTCCCGTCACCCGGTGCGACGTCCCCCCTCGCGCCGGGTGACACTTTTTTGCCGGCAGTCACGGGCTGCAAGCACGCTTTCCGCGCCCGGCCGTGAGTTGGCCCTCCGCTCAGAACCAGGGGCGCAGCGGCACTCCGGCCGATCCCCTGTCGTCGGTACGCGCCGCGAGCACCTGGTGCAGCTGGATCCAGTTGCGTTCGAAGCCGAGCCGCGAGGCCGCCATGTAAAGGCGCCACACCCGCGCCTTGCCCCGGCCGACCTCCTGCACCGCCTCGTCCCAGTGGTTGTCCAGGTTCGCCAGCCACTCCCGAAGGGTCAAGGCGTAGTGCTCGCGCAGGTTCTCCTGGTGCCGTACCTCGAGGTTCTCGTTCTCCATCACGTCGATGATCTGGCCGATGGGGACCAGCTCGCCGTCGGGGAACACATACCGGTTGATGAATCCCTTGCGGTACTGCGTCTTTGAGCGGGTGTCGGTACGGGTGATGCAGTGATTGAGCAGCCGGCCCTCTGGCAGCAGCCGGGATCGCAGGAACGAGAAGTACGTCGGGTAGTTGGCACTGCCGATGTGCTCGGTCAGGCCGATGGAGCTGATCGCGTCGAAGCCGGCCTCGGGTATGTCGCGGTAGTCCTGGAAGCGCACCTGCGCCTGACCCTCGAGCCCGGCATCGGAGATCTGCTGTCGGGCGAAGTCGGCCTGTTGACGCGACAACGTCACGCCGATGGCTGTGACGCCGTAATTCTTGACCGCGTGCAGGACCATGGTTCCCCAGCCGCAGCCCACGTCCAGCAGTCGGTCCCCGGGCTTCAGGCCGAGCTTGCGGCAGACCAGGTCGACCTTCTCCTCCTGCGCCTGCTCCAGCGAGTCGTCGGGAGTCGCGAAGACCGCGCAGGTGTATGCCATCGACGGGCCGAGCACCCATTCGTAGAACCGGTTGCTGACGTCGTAGTGGTGGTGGATCGCGTCGCCGTCACGGTTCTTGGCGTGCCGCCGGCCGTGCAGCCTGACCTCCTCCGGGGGAGGTGGCTCGCGCCGATACGTCGCATACGGGGCCAACGCCTTGGCCAGGTGCACCTTGTCGCGCGCGGTGAGGTGCCCCATGCCCAGGTCGGCGAGCAGTGACAGCGCGGTGTACATGTCACCGTCGACGTCGAGCTCGCCTGCGACGTACGCGCGCGCTAGGCCCAGCTGCCCTGGGGACGACAGCATCAGGGACACCCCACGTGGGCTTCGCAGCTCCAATCGCACAGCGCCGCCCGGTGTCCCGGCCCGGCTGCCGTCATAGGCCACGAACTCCACGTCCGTGGCCGGCCCTGCCACGAGTGCGAAGACCTCAGCGAGCTTCATGTCCTCTCACCTTCTCCACAGGCGTTGGTGCTTGCCGCTCGCCCTCATCGCCGGCCGACCGTCTTGTCGTACAGGCCGAGCAGTCGCCGCTGTGGGTCGTAGCGATCCTTCAACGCTCGGTATTCCCCGCCGCCGTACAGTCTGTCGAACTCCTCGCGCGGGTAGAAGACGGTGCTGTAGAGCGACTTGCGCCCACCCATCTCTGCGATGACCTGCTCTATGCGTCGGTTCACCCGCCCGTCGGCGGGGTCGACGCCGAACGGGACGCCCACGGTCGACCAGAAACCGACGTTGACGTAGGTGGCTCCGGGGTCGAGTTGGTACAGCGGCCAGCGCTGGTCCGGGTCGCGTTGCCGCAGCGGGCACAGCCACACCGGCTCGATGCCCACCTCGCGGTGGAAGAAGTCCAGGAAGTCGGCGAGGCGGTCCACGGGGACCTCGATGTCCTGAACCACTTGCTCGCGCGGTGAGCGTCGACGGGCGGAGTCCAACCGGGTCGAGAATGACGTGCGCCGGTCCAGTGCGATCAGCTTCCAGTAGACGTCCGATCGCAGCAGCTTGGCCGGCCAGAGCTTGCGAAGGGCCGGGTTCTGGGCTCCGAACGCCCGGGAGCACCAGAACCAGTCGGTGTCCCAGCGCCACAGGTAGTCGTGGGTCGTGAGCAGGTCCGTGCGCTCGGACTGCACGGACCGGTAATAGATGCTGTCCTTCGTGCGGTCCGAAGGTCTCTGACCGTGGGCGTCCTGCTCGTACCGGCCCAGGCTGACGTACGCCTCGGTCGGCGAGAACACCGTGCCGTCCACGAAGTCGACGCGCTCACCGTCCCAGGCGCCATCACGGCAGACCTCGGCCAGGACCTTTGCCGCGCCCCGGGCATTGCCGACCGGGATGTGGCGAAGGCGCACGTAAGGCGCCGCGGGCTCCAGCTCGATGGTCAGGCGCAGTGCGTATCCCAGCGAGCCGTAAGAGTTGGGGAAGCCGTGGAACAGGTCCGAATGCGGGTCCGCGGCGTCTCGTGTCACGGTGAGGACATCACCGGCCCCGGTCATCACGTCCATCGACAGCACGGACTCGTGCGGACAACCATTGCGCCAGCTCGCACTCTCGATGCCCAGCCCGGTGACCGCGCCGCCCAACGTGATGGTGCGCAGCTGCGGGACGCACAGCGGCACCAGGCCGTGCGGCAGGGTCGCGGCGACGAGGTGCTCGTACGTCGTCATCCCCTGCACGACAGCGGTACGTGATGAAGGGTCCACGGAAAGTACTCCGTCGAATGCGGCGACGTCCAGGCCGGGGGTGGTGGCCTGCTGGCGCGGCCGGAACAGGTTGCTGGTCCGCTTGGCCAGTCGGACCGGCTCGCCGGGGGCGATGGCGGCGTACTGCCCGCGCAGCGCGCTCACCCGGTCCTGGTACGACGGCGAGTGCTGCGACGAGGCGGACTGCTGGCCCACGGTCGATGTCACGGGGAGGACGCTATCGAGTGCAGCTACCCCACGTCGATCACCAGTCCCGAGCTGCCCTCCCTCACGGACCGTAGTCGGCGTGTGTCTCACCGCCGTCAGCCGTTGCCCTGACCGATGAGGACGTTCGCGTCCCCTGGCACGTCAGTGGCGTCCTCGTGGATGTAGCGCGAGCCGCGCAGCAAAGATGCGACAGCACCGATGAGCGACATCACGATCGCGAGGCTGAACACGATGACCAGTCCGTGGTGGAACGGCTCGGAGAGCAGGTTCGGGAAGAACTCCTGCCCCGACAACGTCGCCCTGTCGGCAACCGGAAGGGCGGCGAGCGTGGGCTCGCCGACGAGGGCCTGGATCGGGTTGTAGCCGAGGAAGGCCGCGAACAGGCTCCCTACTGGTGGGGTCGCTGCGGCCTGTGATGCAGCGGCGGCCGGCACCCCGTGCGCCAGCAGGCCAGTCTTCAGCGCCGCGGGCAAGGTGTTCGCCAGCCCGACGATCATCAGGGAGAAGAAGACCCCGATCGAGAGGGACGTCCCGGAGTTCATGAACGTAGCCCGCATGCCCGAGGCGGCGCCGCGTTCCTCGGCTGGGACGCTGTTCATGATTGCGGTCGTGTTCGGTGCGGAGAACAGGCCCGACCCGATGCCGTTCAATGCCAGCAGCCCGGCGAACTGCCAATATGAGAAGTCCGTGGGTAGCAACAGGAACCCCGCGAAGCTCAAGGCGACGACCAACAACCCGCCGGTGGCGAAGGCGCGGGCGCCGAAGCGATCGGACAACGCTCCGGACAGCGGCCCGGCGACGAGGAAGGCGATCGTCAGTGGAAGCAGGTAGATGCCGGCCCACAGCGGGGTCTGGTCAAAGCTGAAGCCGTGCAGCGGCAGCCAGATCCCCTGCAGCCAGATGATCAGCATGAACTGCATACCGCCGCGCGCGACTGCGGCGAGCAGGCCGGCCAGGTTTGCCGCCCAGAACGCCCGGATCTTGAACAGTCCCATGGCGAACATCGGCTGTGCGACCTTGGTCTCGACGATGCAGAACGCCACGAGCATGGCGATCCCGCCGATCAGCCCGGTCAGGACCCACGGGCTCGTCCATCCCATGGTGTGCCCGCCATAGGGCTGGATCCCGTACGTGATGGCGGCGAGCAGGGCGGTCAGGCCGACCGCGAACAGCAGGTTGCCCCACCAGTCGATGTGGGCCTCGCGGCGTACCCCGAGCTCGTGCAGGCTCCGGTAGGCCCACACGGTACCGATCAGTCCGAACGGGACGGACACGAAGAACACCAGCCGCCACGCGATCACCGCGAGCACCCCACCGGCGATCAGGCCCAGGAACGACCCAGCGATCGCGGCGACCTGGTTGATGCCCATCGCCATGCCGCGGCGGTCGGCGGGGAAGGCGTCGGTCAGGATCGCGGTCGAGTTGGCGAACAGCATCGCGGCCCCGACGCCCTGGACCACTCGCCACAGGATCAACCACATCGCGCCGCCGCTGCCGGTGAAAGGGTCGAACGCCAGCGCGATCGAGCCGAGCGTGAACACCGCGAAGCCGGCGTTGTAGATGCGTACCCGGCCGTAGATGTCGCCGAGCCTTCCCAGGGTGACCACCAGGACCGCGGTGACCACCAGGAAGCCCATGAGGATCCACAGCAGGTAGCCGATGTTGCCCGGAGCCAGCGGGTCCAGCTTGATGCCGCGGAAGATCGCGGGGAGGGAGATGATCACGAT
>JBDTDW010000110.1:0-7329 GCA_039922855.1 Candidatus Nanopelagicales bacterium
AGCGGCGGCGTCGCGACGGTGCGGTTCGGGCCGTATGACACCGCCGCGGACGTGCCGGGCGCCGAGCTCTGCGCGCAGGCGCCCCTTGTCGTGCTCTGTGGCAGCGATCAGGCCTATGCCACGGAGGCCGCCGCCACTGTTGCGTCGCTGCGAGGTGCCGGAGTGGCGTTACTCGCGATCACGGGCGCCTGGGCCGGATCGCTCGCACTACGCCCGGATGCAGTCCTCACCGACGGCATCGATGCGGTGAGCGTCCTGTCCGGCCTGCTGGACTCGATGGGGGTGCGATGACCGAGCCCGAGATCGCCAGCTTCGCGACCGTCCCCCTGGTCGACCCCAATCCGGCCGGCTCGGCCACGGCCGGCCGGAGTGAAGATGGCTCGACCACGGATGACTGGACGACGCCCGAGGGCATCGCCGTGCGCCGGGTCTACACCGCGTCCGACCTCGACGACCTCGCAACCGGCGCACATCCGTACCCCCTCGACAGCCTGCCCGGCTCGCCGCCGTTCCTGCGTGGGCCATACCCGACGATGTACCTGACCCAGCCGTGGACCATCCGGCAGTACGCCGGCTTCTCCACCGCGGCGGAGTCGAATGCGTTCTACCGCCGCAACCTGGCCGCCGGCCAGAAGGGGCTGTCCGTCGCGTTCGACCTCGCCACCCACCGCGGCTACGACTCCGATCACCCTCGGGTCGCGGGTGACGTCGGCATGGCCGGGGTCGCGATCGACTCGATCTACGACATGCGCGAGCTGTTCGCCGGCATCCCGCTGGGCGCCACCAGCGTGTCGATGACGATGAACGGCGCGGTGCTACCGATCCTTGCGCTCTACGTGGTGGCGGCCGAGGAGCAGGGGGTGGCACCGGACCATCTCACGGGGACGATCCAGAACGACATCCTCAAGGAGTTCATGGTCCGCAACACCTACATCTACCCGCCTGGTCCCTCGATGCGGATCATCTCGGACATCTTCGCCTACACAGCACGAAACATGCCGCGGTTCAACAGCATCTCGATCTCCGGCTACCACATCCAGGAAGCCGGGGCGACCGCTGACCTGGAGCTGGCGTACACCCTCGCCGACGGTGTCGAATACGTCCGCGCCGGGCTGGCCGCCGGGCTGGACGTCGACGCTTTCGCACCCCGGTTGTCGTTCTTCTGGGGCATCGGGATGAACTTCTTCATGGAGGTGGCCAAGCTTCGGGCCGGCCGGTTGTTGTGGGCCGAGCTCATGGCGCAGTTCGCGCCGACCAGCGAGAAGTCGCTGAGCCTGCGCGCACATTGCCAGACCTCGGGCTGGTCACTGACGGCGCAGGACGCGTTCAACAACGTCATCCGCACCTGTGTGGAGGCGATGGCCGCCACGCAGGGGCATACCCAGTCGCTGCACACCAACGCGCTCGACGAGGCGCTCGCGCTGCCCACCGACTTCTCGGCCCGGATCGCACGCAACACCCAGCTGCTGCTGCAGCAGGAATCGGGCACGACCCACCCGATCGATCCCTGGGGTGGCTCGGCCTATGTGGAACGGCTGACGTACGACCTGGCCGCCCGCGCCCGCGCCCACATCCGCGAGGTGGAGGACGCCGGGGGGATGGCCAAGGCCATCGACGAGGGGCTGCCCAAGCTGCGGATCGAGGAGGCAGCTGCTCGCACGCAGGCCCGCATCGACTCCGGGCACCAACCGGTGATCGGGGTGAACAGGTACCGCGTCGCGGAGGACCACGGCATCGAGGTGCTCAAGGTCGACAACGCCCAGGTCCGCCGCGAACAGCTCGACAAGCTGGCCCGGCTGCGCGCCGAGCGTGACCCTGCACCGGTGCAGAGGGCCCTTGGCGAGCTGGCCCGCGCGGCGGGTGCCGCCGGCGCCGACCCCGCCGACAACCTGCTGGCCCTGGCGATCGTCGCGGCTCGGGCCAAGGCGACCGTGGGCGAGATCTCGGCCGCGCTGGAGGGGGTCTACGGACGGCACGAGGCCAGGATCAGGACAATCAGCGGCGTGTACCGACAGGAGTCCGGGACCTCGACGGACGTTCAGGAGGCGATGGCTGCGGTGCAGCGGTTCGCCGAGGCGGACGGCCGCCGACCCCGGATCCTGGTCGCCAAGATGGGCCAGGACGGCCACGACCGGGGTCAGAAGGTCATCGCGACGGCGTTCGCGGACCTCGGGTTCGACGTCGACGTCGGGCCGCTTTTCCAGACGCCGCAGGAGGTGGCGCAGCAGGCGGTGGACTCCGACGTCCACATCGTCGGGCCGTCCTCGTTGGCCGCCGGCCATCTCACCCTCGTACCCGAGCTGCGCGACGCGTTGGCCGACCTCGGACGTCCCGACATCATGATCGTGGTTGGCGGCGTCATCCCACCACAGGACTTCGCGGCCCTGCGGGAGGCCGGCGCAGCGGCGATCTTCCCGCCAGGCACGGTGATCGCATCGGCGGCCATGGACCTGCTGCACCGTCTCGCGCAGGCGCGCGGCTACCAGCTCGATGCAGCGGACGCCTGAGGATGCACACACCGATACCCGCACTGGCCCAAGCGATCCGCGCCGGTTCACGGCCGGACCTGGCCCGCGCGATCACCCTGGTCGAGTCCTCCCGTGGCGATCACCGGCGGGAGGCTCAGGAGCTGCTGCTGGCGCTGCTGCCGTACTCCGGAGGGGCGCTGAGGGTCGGTGTCTCCGGGGTGCCGGGGGTCGGCAAGTCCACGTTCATCGACGCGCTCGGGGCACTGCTGACCGGGCGCGGCCATCGGGTCGCCGTCCTGGCCGTCGACCCGTCGTCGACCCGCACCGGTGGCTCGATCCTCGGCGACCGGACCCGCATGGCCCAGCTGGCGGCCGACCCGAACGCGTACATCCGGCCCTCACCGACCGCCGGGACGCTCGGCGGGGTCGCGAAGGCCACCCGCGAGACCATCGTGCTGGTCGAGGCCGCCGGCTATGACGTCGTCCTGGTGGAGACCGTCGGGGTCGGACAGTCCGAGGTGACCGTCGCTGCGATGGTCGACTGCTTCTGCCTCCTGACCCTGGCGCGCACCGGTGACCAGCTGCAGGGCATCAAGAAGGGTGTGCTCGAGCTCGCGGACGTGGTCGTGGTGAACAAGGCTGATGGAGAGCACCGCAAGGAGGCCGTCCGCGCCGCGCGGGAGCTGTCCGCCGTGATGCGGCTGATCCACCCGGCCGACGCGCTCTGGAGTCCGCCGGTCCTGACGGCCAGCGCGATCGAGGGGGAGGGGCTCGAGGAGTTCTGGGCGGCGGTCCTGCGCCACCGCGACGTGCTCACGGGGACCGGCGAGCAGGATGCCCGCCGGCGCAGGCAACAGGTCGACTGGATGTGGTCGATGGTCCACGACCAGCTGCTCACCCGCCTCGCCGAGTGCTCCGACGTGGCCGCCATCCGCACCGAGACCGAGCAGGCACTACGCACCGGTGAGCTGACCGCTACGCTCGCCGCCGAGCGCATCCTCGCCGCCTTCGACTCCTGACCCACTGGCACCGCCTACCTTCCCTCCCCACCGGCGGACGTCACTCACGCTGTTGTCGATTCAGCCCCGTTTTCGGACCGCGGAACGACAACAGCGTGAATGACGTCAGGTCTGCAGGGCTGCGGCTACTTCAGCAGGAGGATGGAAAGCCGCTTGCGGGCGACCCACAGGCCGGCGACTCCGACGACGAGCAGCACAGCGGCGTGCACGAGCAGCACAGGCCCCACGTCACCCAGCATGAGGCCCCGCTCGATGACGACGCCGTGGTAGAGCGGGGAGAGCTGCACCAGCCACCGTACAGAGGCCGGGTAGGCGTCGAGCGGGAAGAACGTGGCCGAGAGCAACGTCAGCGGTACCAACGCCATCTGGATGTAGTCAAAGTCCACGAAGTTGCGGATCCAGCTCGTCGCCGCCATCCCGAGGCCGGAGAACACGAACCCGATCAGGGTCGCAGCGGGGACCGCGAGCAGCGCCCACCACGACGTCGTCAGCCCGAGGATCACCGAGATGATGAGGAAGCCGGTGACGTAGATCGCGCTGCGTACCAGCGACCACAGCATCTCCCCGACGGCGATGTCGCGCGGCCCGACCGGCGTGGCGAGCATGGCCTCGAAGGTGTGCGCGAAGCGCAGCTTGAAGAACATGTTGTACGTCGAGTCGAACACCGCGCCGTTCATGGCCGCCATCGCGAGCATCGCGGGTGCAACGAACTGCGCGTACGTGACGACCTGCCCGCTGGGCAACGTGACGTTCCCGATGAGCGAGCCGAGGCCGAGGCCGAGTGAGAGCAGGTAGAACACCGGCTCGAAAAACCCGGTGAGGAACGCGATCCACTGCCGTCGGTACGTGACGTAGTTGCGCTCCACCACGACGGCGGCGAGCGACATCAGAGCACCATCCGCCGGCGCAGCGAACGGGTCGCCAACCAGCCGCCGACCAGGATCCACAGCAGCAGGTACGCCACGTGCACCAGGTCCGGCCCCCACGACATCGTCCCGAGCGTGGCATCGCGCGCCAGAGACGAGCCGTGGAAGAGCGGCACGACGTACGCCACCGGTTGCAACCACTGCGGTAACTGCTCGACCGGGAAGAAGGTGCCGGAGAACAGGAACATCGGTATCACTCCCAGCCGGAACACCATCGTGAAGCTGGTGTCGCCCTCGGCGTTCGCCGCGATCGCGAACATCGCCGCTGCGTACGCCACAGCCACCAGGAGCACCGCCACGATCGCGAACACGCCGGTCCATGACGGGATCGCACCGAGAAGCGCGGCGACAAAGAGGAACACGACGCCGCCGAGCAGCGCTCGAATAGTGATCGCGGTGATGTGCCCGACGACGATGTCACGGACACCGACCGGGGTGGCCAGCATCGCGTGGTACTGACGCTGCCACTTGATGGCCCCGAGCACCGGGTACGACGCGTCGAACACCCCGATCTGCATCGCGGTCGCGACCAGGACCCCGGGTGCGATGAACTCGACGTACGGGACGCCGCCCAGACCGTTCGAGTGGTTCACGAGCGAGCCGAGGCCGTAGCCGAGCGCGACGAGGTACAGCAGCGGGGAGAGGAAGCCGCCGAAGATCGTGCCGCGGAACGTGCGCCGCAACACCACCAGGAAGTACTCCAGCACCCGCAGCGCGGGAGCCGGGTGCCGGTCCCGTGCAGACGGTGCAGTGGCGGTCACCATCAGTCCACCAGCGATCGTCCGGTCAGGCGCAGGAACACGTCCTCCAGCGTGCTGCGGCGCACCAGCGAGGACAGCGGACGCACGCCTCGCTGGTACACGGCCGCGGCCGCGGCCTCGCCATCGTCGACGTACAAGAGCAACCGGTCCGGGATCACCTCGACACGCTCGGCGATCCCCTCGACGCTGGCGGCATGCCCTGACAGGTCGTCCTCGTCGAATCGCAGCTCGAGGACCTCGCGTGTGGACCACTGCTCGATCAGGGCGCGCGGGCTGCCCTCAGCGGCGATGCGCCCGTGGTCCATGACGACCAGCCGGTCGCACAGCTGCTCAGCCTCGTCCATGTAGTGGGTGGTCAGTACCAGGGTCACGCCGGATCGCTTGAGTCGAAACAGCCTGTCCCACAACACATGTCGAGCCTGCGGGTCAAGGCCGGTGGTCGGCTCGTCGAGCAGCAGGATCTCCGGCTGGTTGACCAGTGCGCGCGCGATCGTGAGCCGGCGTTTCATGCCCCCGGACAGGGGATCCACCAGGCTGTCGGCGCGATCGGTGAGGTTCGCGAACTCGAGCAGCTCATCGGCGAGCTGGCGGCACTTCGCCCGGGGCAGACCGAAGTAACGCGCGTAGATGTACAGGTTGTCGCGCACGGTCAGCTCGCCGTCCAGCGAGTCCTGCTGCGGTACGACTCCGAGCCGCGCGCGAATGCGTGCCCCATCCCTATCCGGGTCCATCCCCAGCACCCGCAGCGTTCCACCGGACACCGGGGACACGCACCCGATCATCCGCATCGTGGAGGACTTCCCTGCTCCGTTGGGGCCAAGGAATCCGAAGGCCTCGCCGCGTCGCACCTGCACGTCGATGCCATCGACCGCGACGAAGGCCCCGAACTCCTTGCGAAGCCCCACCGCCTCGATCATCAGGTCGGCGTCGGCCGGTTGCCCCGTACGAGCCTGCGTTGTCGCGGCCGGGTCAGTCACGGCCCGACCCTAACCACGTTCCGATGGCAGGCCGTGGCACCGGGGGCGCGGGCGGCCTCGAGGGGCGGTACTGGGGAGTGCGTCTGGCGCACCGCAGGGCCCATTCATCGCGGGGTAGTTGCGGGCAGTGGCAGGATGCCGGGCATGGCGATGACGGCTGCTGTCAAGGATGAGCTCGCGCGACTGCCCGTCACCAAGCCGTGCTGCCGCAAGGCCGAGGTGTCGGCAATGCTGCGGTTCGCCGGTGGGCTGCACCTCGTTGCCGGCAAGATCGTCATCGAGGTCGAGCTGGACACGGGCGCAGCGGCTCGACGCCTTCGCAAGGACATCAGCGAGGTCTTCGGCCACAGCAGCGAGCTGGCCGTGATGCAGGCCGGCGGACTGCGCAAGGGCAACCGGTATGTCGTCCGGGTGTACGCGGACGGTCAGGCGCTGGCCCGCCAGAGCGGTCTGGTCGATGCCAGTGGACGCCCCGTCCGAGGGCTGCCGCCGGCACTTGTGAACGGCTCGCTGTGCGATGCCGCGGCCGCGTGGCGGGGGGCGTTCCTGGCGCACGGGTCCCTGACCGAACCCGGTCGCTCCAGCTCGCTGGAGGTGACGTGCCCCGGCCCGGAGGCCGCGCTGGCGCTGTCCGGCGCCGCCCGCCGGCTCGGCGTCGCAGCCAAGCCCCGCGAGGTGCGCGGCGTCGACCGGGTCGTCATCAGGGACGGCGACGCCATCTCGGCACTGCTCACAAGGCTCGGGGCGCACGAGGCGCTGCTGGCCTGGGAGGAGCGCCGGATGCGTCGGGAGGTACGCGCCACCGCGAACCGGCTCGCGAACTTCGACGACGCCAACCTGCGCCGCTCGGCGAAAGCGGCCGTGGCCGCCGGGGCCCGCGTCTCGCGCGCCATGCAGATCCTCGGGGACGACATCCCCGAGCACCTTGCGGAGGCCGGCCGGCTGCGGATCGCCCACCAGCAGGCGAGCCTGGAGGAGCTGGGCGCGCTGGCGGAACCTGCGATGACCAAGGACGCGATCGCCGGCCGGATCCGGCGACTGCTGGCGATGGCAGACAAGCGGGCAGGCGACCTCGGCGTCCCGGACACGGAGTCGTCGGTGCCGTCGTTGCCGTCAGACGTGGCGTCCGCGTACTGACCTGTCCGCGACGAGGCCGCGGGTGCGGAGCCGACCGCGAC
>JBDTDW010000111.1:0-6732 GCA_039922855.1 Candidatus Nanopelagicales bacterium
GTACGGCGGGACGGAGCTGGTCGTGGATCAGCTCGCTCGTGGTCTGGAGCACGCGGGCTGTGAGGTCGTGTTGTTCGCCACGGGCGATTCGGCCGCTTCGGTCGAGACCCGGTGGCTCTATCCGGAGGCGTTGGGAACGGCGGTGCCGATCGGGTTGGAGCAGGCTCACGTCGAGGCCGCCTACAAGGCGTTAGCTGATGTTGACGTGATCCATGACCACACCTTGTCGGGGCCGCAGTGGGCGGTGGCGAACGGGTGTCAGGTGCCGGTCGTGACCACCGTCCATGGCCGGTTCACCGCCGGGTTGCGCCACGCCTATAGGGCGATGGCAACGGGTGGCGTGGGGGTGGTGGCGATCTCGCATGCCCAGCGTCGGACCGCGCCGGAGATTCCCATCGACACGGTCATCCACCACGGGATCGACACGACCGGCTGGCCGGTTGGTCGAGGGCGCGGCGGCTACGTCCTGTTCTTGGGGCGGATGCACCCGGACAAGGGCGCGCACCGAGCGATACAGATCGCCCGGGCGGCGGGACGGAGGATCCTCCTGGCGGCGAAGATGTGGGATCCGGCGGAGCACCGCTACTTCGCTGAGCAGGTCGAGCCCCTGCTTGGCCCTGACGCCGTCTATGTCGGCGAGGTGGGCGGCGCGTGCAAGCGGGATCTGCTCGGAGGGGCCGAGGCGTTGATCAATCCGATCCGATGGCCGGAGCCGTTCGGGCTGGTGATGATCGAGGCGTTGGCCCACGGCACCCCGGTGCTGTCCTTCGCGGAAGGTGCAGCGCCGGAGATCGTCGAGCACGGGCGCAGTGGCTTCCTGTGTGCCGACGAGGGTGACATGGTCGAGGCGTTGCGGCATGTTGCGGACCTCGACCGCGCCGACTGCCGCGCTCGGGTGGACGTCAGTTTCTCGGCGGAGCACATGGTGCGGGCACACCTCGACCTGTATCGACGACGCCTCAGCATGGATGGCGCCGGAACTCGCGCCGCCAGAGCCCCAGCGTTCGCCACCAATGGGTAGCCCGCCGAGAGCGACGCCGTCGCCTGATGGTTCGACGTTCGAGTCGATCGTCTTTGGCTGGGATGGCACTGCCGTCTGCGACCGGCAGGCGGATACCTCGATCATCCGAAGCCACGTCGAAGCGTTGTGCGCTGCTGGCGTCAATGTCTTCGTGATCAGTGGCACCGATCTGGGCGAGGTGGACGGGCAGCTGGCGGCCCGTCCGGCTGGTCCGGGTCGGCTTCACCTGTGCACTGACCGGGGTTCCGAGGTGTTCGAGGTGGACGGTGCTGGGGCCCGACCGATCTGGTGTCGCACGGCCACCGCCGATGAGGAGGCCGCGCTCGACCGGGCCGCCGACGCCACGGTGGCCGTGTTGAGCGCAAAGGGCCTCGTATGTCGCGTGGTGTCCAAAGGGCTGAACCGTCGCAAGGTCGACCTCATCCCCGAGCAAACGTGGGCCGGCCGTCCAAGGTCGCGGACCGATGCGCTGCTCGTAGCGGTGACCAAGAGGCTCCACGCGGCCGGTATCGCAGATCACGCGGAGGTCGTGGCACTGGCTGCCGACGCAGCGATGGATGCCGGACTGGTCCACCCGCGTGTCACCTCGGATGGGAAGCACGTCGAGATCGGGCTGACGGACACATCCGATTCGGTGCGCTGGGCGGCGGCCTGGCTGGCCGACCGCGGCATCACCGGTTCGCTCGTGTTGGTGGCCGGCGCCGAATTCGGGCCCGTCGGAGGTGCGCCCGGGCGCGACTCGATGATGATGATCCTGGAGCTGGCTCGTTCGAGGGTCGTGTCGGTGGGCGTCGAGGCGGCCGGAGTTCCCGCCGGAGTGGAACACGTGGGCGGTGGACCCGACCAGCTCGCGTCGCTGCTCCACGCTCAGGTGACGCGGCGGAGTCAGCTTCGGGTCCCTGACATCGACGACGACCCAGCGTGGGTTCTCACGTTGCCAGAGGACGAAGCGCTGGTCCGGGTCGCCGAGGCGCTCGGAACGCTCGGAAACGGTTGGGCGGCGTTGCGGGCGTCTCGCGAGGAGGGCGGGCCCGAGACCTCTCCGCTGTTCGTGGCCAACGGCGTCTACACGGGCAGCGGGCCGATCCAGCACCTGCTGGAGGGACCGGAGTGGACCCAGTTGATGGTGCCGACCGGTCGGCCCGACAGACGGCTGCTCGACCTCAGGACCGGGATGCTGACGCGCACGTCGTCTCGTCCAACAGGGCTGAAGAGCATTCGGTTCCTGTCGGTGGTGCGCCCATGGGCGATAGCGCTCAGAGCCGAACACGAGGCTGCAGATCTGGGCGCAGGCACGGCGATCGCAGATCCGGACGGTGGCGAGAAGCTCGACCACGGACGGCCAGCGAGCGTGGTGATCGGCCGCACCGGCCAGGACGGTGCTGGTGGGATCGTGGTGGCCACACGCGATCGCGACCACGTCTCCGGAGACGTTCATGTCGTGGAGCGGCTCGGGGCGTGGGGCGCGGACCCTCGAAACCCGCCCGTGGCGGCGACGGCGATCGAGCAACAGGCCCAGGTCGAATCGATCGGCTTCGATCAGCTGGCAGCAGAGCATCGCGCGGCATGGGCCCGGCGTTGGGCCGACGCGACCGTCACCATCGACGGTGACGAGCAGTCCCAGCTGGCGGCCCGCTTCGCCCTGTTCCACCTGCTGGCGGCCGCTCCCGATGCAGGTGATGCCGCGGTGGGCGCCCGAGGGATGACCGGTCCGGCCTACGGCGGCCACGTGTTCTGGGATGCCGACGTGTTCGTGCTGCCCGTCCTGGCCGCAGTGCAGCCCGCGGCGGCGCGGGCCATGCTGGAGTACCGGATCCGTCGGCTTCCAGCCGCCCGTGCTGCGGCCGCCGGCGAGGGTGAGGCCGGAGCGAGGTTCCCTTGGGAGTCGGCACGAGATGGCACGGATGTGACGCCCGTCAGCGGCACGGACGCTCGTGGTCGCGAGATCGAGATTCGAACCGGAGCGCTCGAACAGCACATCGTCGCCGATGTTGCTTGGGCCGCCTCCGAGTACGAGGCGTGGACGGGCGACACCGAGTTCCTCGCCGGGCCAGGCGGGGAGTTGGTGGCCGAGACCGCTCGCTACTGGAGCAGCCGCATCGAGGTCGACTCGGATGGACATGGTCACCTGCGCGGGGTCATCGGTCCCGACGAGTACCACGAGCTGGTCGACGACAATGCGTTCACCAACGTCATGGCCCGCTGGAACCTCCGCCGAGCTGCCCAGCTCGCCGAGCACCGGGGCGGTGCGCCCGACGAAGTAGCGCATTGGCGACGGATGGCAGAGCGCTTGGTCGACGGCTGGGATCCGGGTCGAGGGGCCTACGAGCAGTTCGCCGGCTACTGGGATCTGGAGCCCCTCCTGGTGGCAAAGTTCGCCGACCCGCCGGTGGCAGCCGACGTGCTGCTGGGGGCCGATCGGGTAAAGGGTTCGCAGATCATCAAGCAAGCCGACGTCGTGATGCTCCACCATCTCGTACCCGACGAGCTGGAGCCCGGTTCGCTGGCCGGCGACCTTGCCTTCTACGGACCACGAACCGCGCATGGCAGCTCGCTGTCGCCGGCCATCCACGCCGCGGTGCTGGCACGGGCCGGTCAGCCCGATCGGGCCCTGGAGCTGTTTCGCATGGCTGCCGAACTCGACTTCCACGATCTCACCGGGACCACCGCCGGCGGCGTCCACCTCGCCACCCTCGGGGGCCTGTGGCAGGCCCTCGCCTATGGCTTCCTCGGGCTGCGCCCTCGTGCCGGCGTGATCCGCATCGACCCGCATCTGCCGTCGGCCTGGCACGCGCTCACGCTCTCGTTCAGGTTCGGCGGATACCCCGTGACGGTCCGCGCCGACCAGGACTCCGTGACCGTCCGTTGCGACGAGGCGATGATGGTGCAGATCGGCGGCGATGCCCCGGTCACCTGCCAACCCCCTGAAGGCAACTTCAGCCTCGGACGGAGCGAGCCGTGAGGACCGTGCTGGCAGCCGTGGACGACGGCCCCGCTGCCCGCGATGTTCTGCAGACGGCGCTGGCGATCGGAGATCTGACCGGCGCGGTCGTCGAAGCCCTTCACGTGCTCGGCGACACCAAACCAGCGCCTCATGGTCTGGTCGACGAGTACGGCGTGGCGTTGCGAGTGCACGACGGCCCGACCGGACCGTGCCTGCTCCACGCGATGGCCGACGATGCCGTGGTGGCGGCGGTGCTGGGCGCCGGGCGGTCCCCAGTCGATCGGCGACCGGCAGGGCGAACCACGATCGATGTGCTGGAGCAGACGACAAAGCCGGTCGTTGTCGTGCCTCCCCATTACCCGATGTCTCCGGCCGGGCAGCAGTCGCCGCCCCGACGGCTGCTGATCCCGCTCGAGGGCAAGCGCGAGTCCTCTCGTCCGGTCATCGCTGCCATCGACCACTTGGTCGTGGCGGAGGTCGAGATGGTCGTGCTCCACGTCCTCACGGACGCCACGATGCCTCCCATGCTCGATCGGCCCGGCCGTGACCTGTCGATGTGGGGTGACGAGTTCGTGGCCCGCTTCTGCTCCCCCGCGAGCCGAATCGAGGTACGTATCGGCGATGTCGCAGCCCGTGTGGCCGACCTGGCCAGCGAGGATCACGTGGACCTTGTGGTCATGAGCTGGTCACGGATCAGTGCATCGGGCCGTGCCAAGGTCGTCCACGAGGTCCTGGCCACGTCCGCCACCCCGATCCTGCTCCTGCCGGTCTCGGTACCGGCTCGCCGCCCCTGATCCATCACTGGGTCAGGGTCCGACCGAGCGCGCGGTCACTCGTCCGAGCCTCTGCGGCGTCGGATGCGCTCAGTCGAGACGTGCGGGCCTCGGCTCCTGGATCACGTCGAGCGGCCCCGCGCCACGCACCTCACAGGTTCCGTCCTCTACGACCACGTCGAGTCTCTGGCCCGCGATGGCGATCCCTTCGACGCGCAGACGACTCATCCACGGGGGCAACTCCGGCTGAAGCCACACCTGCCCCCCCAATGCACACGGGTCCAACCGCAGCAAGCTCCGCAACCACAGCAGCGGGGCAGCAGCAGCCCACGCCTGCGGTGAACACGATGCCGGATAGCTCGCCGGACTCGGCGGGTTGCCTCGTTCGAACCCGGCAAACAGCTCCGGCAGTCGCCCCCCATGGGCCATCGCCGCCTCGGCCTGCGCGCCGATCAAGCGGTGCGCTTCCTCCATGAAGCCGTAGCGGACGAGACCCGCTGCACACAGCGCGTTGTCGTGAGGCCAGATCGAGCCGTTGTGATAGCTCACAGGGTTGTAGGCGGCCATCGACGCGGCCAACGTGCGTATGCCCCATCCCGAGAACAGGTCGTCAGACATCAGTCGCTTTGCCACCAGAGCCGCCCGATCGGTGTCGATGATCCCTGTCCACAGGCAGTGGCCGATGTTCGAGGCGAGCGAAGCGATCGGTCGCTTGTCGGCGTCGAGGCCCATCGCGTACCAGCCGGATTCCTCCAGCCAGAAGTCCTCGTTGAACCGGCGTCGAAGCTCCTGTGCCTTGACCCGATAGCGCGCTGCTGTGGCAGCGTCGCCGGCATCGCTCGCCAGGTGCGCCCGAGCCAGGTAGGCCGCGTACACGTACCCCTGGACCTCGCACAGCGCGATCGGCGCACGCGCCAGCTCGCCGCTCGCGTGGCGCACCGCGTCCCAGGAGTCCTTCCAACCCTGGTTCGCCAGACCGCGTTCGCCGCGCTGCTGGTATTCGACGTAGCCATCGCCGTCGCGGTCTCCGAACTCCTCGATCCACGCCAGGGCCCGATCCGCATGGGGAAGCAACCGAGCCACGGTCCCCTCCGCGCCGCCCCACTGATGCAACTCGCCCAACAGCATCACGAACAACGGGGTGGCGTCGATCGAGCCGAAGTACACGTCACCGCCTCGCAGCGACAGCCCCGTCGAAGAGCCGAAGCGCACCTCGTGGAGTATCCGGCCCGGCTCCTCTTCGGTGACCGGGTCCACGTCTTGGCCTTGCAGCCTGGCAAGGGTCTCCAGCACGCCGCTCGAGAGCGTCGGATCAGCCAACAGGGTCATCCAGCCCGTGAGCAACGAGTCCCGACCGAACAGCGTCATGAACCACGGCGCCCCCGCAGCAAGGATCGGCGTGTCGGGATGCTCTGGATCAAAGATTCGCAGCGAGCCCAGATCCTCGCCGGCACACCGAACCGCGAGCGTCATCGGCCATGCGTCGGTGTGGATCACCGGCAACGTTGCCCGCCACGACGCCAGACGCTGGGTGGGCAGTGCCTTGCGATCGTCCACGCCACACCGAAATCTTGGGGTGACCGCCTCGTCGGCCAGCGAGACCTCGACGTCGATGCACACCTCCCACGACTGGCGCGGGCCAAGCGTCGTTCGCCAGGTGGCCAGTCCGTTGTCGACCTCGGCCGGTTCGCTGAACGCGAGACCGACCGACTTGGCACCTGCACCTTCAGCCAGGACGAATCGCAGACCAGTCGCAGTCGTTTCGACCTGGCGACCCCGCCAGCGGACCCGGCTCTCCTTGACCTCGAACAGGCCGGCGAAGTCCACGTCGCATGCCAGTTCCACCACCACGGGCACCGATTCCAGACCATGGTGCACCAAGACGATCCGTTCGCGCATCCCGGACCCGACACTGCGATAGCGGAAGGCGACGGTCTCTGCGTCCGCCCGCCCCGCTGCAGGGCGGGCGCGGCCCAGGAACGTGGCCGCGAACG
>JBDTDW010000112.1:0-4558 GCA_039922855.1 Candidatus Nanopelagicales bacterium
GTCGATCTGGTCGGGACCAGGCGGGCGCTCTCACGTCGACCGAGCCGCCATGCCAGTGCGCTGGGGACGTCCAGGCGCAACCCGCGCAGCCGCAGGCGGATACCGTGCCGGGCGCACGTGCGCACCAAGGCGTCCCGGTTGACGAACAGCGCCGGGTCGTGGATGCCTGGAGGCGCCATACCGGGCACCCGTTCGGCGATCGTCACGGCCAGCAGCCGGGCGCGACGGGTGGCCGCGATGGTGTCGATGACCAGGCGTCCCCCGGGCCGCAGCACCCGACACGCCTCGTCCAGCACCGCGTCCGGCACCGTGACGTGCTCGAGGATCTCTCCTACGGTCACGACGTCGGCCACCCCATCTCCTAGCGGGAGCCCGGTGACGTCGGCTCGTACCGCTTGCACACCGTGGCCGGCCGCCAGGCGTAGCGCCGACATCGTCAGATCCACACCGACGTGGTGGTAGCCCAAAGCCCTGACGTACGGCGCGAGCAGCCCGCCGCCGCAGGCCAGGTCCACCAGCACCGCGTCCTGGCCGGTCGCGCGCGGGATCAGGTCTGCCCTGGCCTTCGCGATCCACTGCAGCATCGCAAAAGGTCCGCGCTCGTCCCACCAGGCGTCGACGAGGTCGTCGTACTGCCGGACGTCGTTGCGCGGCCGGGTGAGGACAGGCATCTGATGAGACTGTCACACGTGCGGGCATCGCGAACTTCCAAGGCCCGGGGCGCCCCCGCCTGACTGGTGCCAGACTCCCCGCGTGGCCAGTCGCCGACGTGAGGTCGCACTCGGCCTCCTGTTGGGCTGCCACCTCGCCCCGACCGTCACGGTCACCGTCGCGATCACCGGACTGGCTTGGGCGGCCGGGCGTACCGGCCCCGGGCTGGCGTGGGTCGCGGCGGCGATGGTCTGCGGGCAGCTGGCGGTCGGGTGGTGCAACGACGCCCGTGATGCCGGCCGCGACCGCGCCGCCGGCCGGAGCGCCAAGCCGACCGTCCGGGGGTGGGTCACCGCTCCCCAGCTCGCCACCGGCGCGGCCTTGGCGGCCCTCGCGTGCGTGCCGCTGTCCTACGCCGCGGCCGGCCCGATCGGCGGCTCGGCTCACATCGTCGCGGTCGCCTCGGCGCTCTCGTACGACCTCTGGCTGAAGACAACCGTGTTATCGGCTGTGCCGTACGCGTTGTCGTTCGGACTGATTCCCGCATTCGTCACGTACGGGCTGACCCCGCCGTCCCCGCCGGCGCTGTGGGTCATGGCGACCGGAGCGCTGCTCGGGATCAGCGCCCACCTGGCCAACGCGGCGCCCGACGTGCAGAGCGACCTCGCGGTCGGGGCCGGCGGCCTTGTCAGCCGTATCGGGGCCCGCAACGCACGAGTGGGGGCTGTTGTCGCACTGCTGTTGTCCACGGCCTTGCTCATCCGTCAGCTCGACGTCCCGGCGTGGGCCAGTGTCGTGCTGCTGCTCGCCCTGGCGGCCGTCGCGGTCGTCGCCGCGACCTGGCACTCGGGCCGGCGACTGTTCGAAGCTGTTCTGGTGCTCGCGATCGCTGACGTAGCAATGCTTTTTGCCGCTGCAGCCTCGATCAGGGCATGACTGCTGCGCGCCCGGATCAGGGTGAGGTAGTGCCGCTGCCGCCCCGGCACCTGACGACGGCGACACCTCGGTCCTGGAAGTGCAGGAACTCGCTGCTGGTGTGATCGCGTGGGACGCAGCCTCCCCATACCGCGGCCATCGAGTCGACGGCCGCTCCGAGGTCGATGTCCACCGGTTCACCGGACAGGTTGGCGACCGTACGCCATTCGCCACGGGTCACCATGAACCATCGGGGACGACCCTCGAGGTCCGCCTCCCAGGAGCAACGCAGCCCGGCCGCCGTGGCGGCCGCCCCGGCGCGCCCGGGGCCTAGGCCGGGCTCGCGGGACCGCAGCGCCAGCAGCGACCGGTACCAGTCCAGCACGAGGACGTGCGGGTCGGTCTGTACCTCGTGCCAGTCCAGCACCGAACGCGCGAACGTCTGCGGCGACTGCGGGTCCGGCACATCAGCACTGGCCCAACCGTGGCTGGCGAACTCTGCCCGGCGCCCTTCCGAGACCGCTCGTCCCAGCGCCGGGTCCGGGTGTGAGGCGAAGAACTGCCAGGGCGTCGCGGCCGCCCACTCCTCACCCATGAACAGCAACGGCGTGTACGGCAGGGTGAGCAGCAGCGCAGCCCCGACCGCGCACGAGTCGATGTCGGTGAGCTGACTGAGTCGCTCCCCTCTCGCGCGGTTGCCGACCTGGTCATGGGTCTGCAGCGAGGCGACAAGGCGCCACGGGTCGATCACCGTCCAGTCGATCGGTGCCCCGTGCGACCGCCCCCGAAAAGACGACCAGCGACCGTCGTGCCGAAAGCCGTGCTCCAGCGTGGCAGCTACCGCTTCACAGGAGCCGAAATCGGCGTAGTAACCGCTTGTCTCCCCCGTGAGCAGCCAATGCAGCGCATGGTGCACGTCGTCGTCCCACTGCGCGGTCATCCCCAACCCGTTCCGGGACACCGGAGTAACGGTCCGCGGGTCGTTGCGGTCACTCTCGGCTATCAAGGCCAGCGGCCGCGCCAGCTCCTGTGACAGCGCCGCCAGGGTCCCCGACAGCTCGGCCAGGAACTCCAGGGCGCGGTGGTCGCGCAGCTCCTGCACGGCATCCAACCGCAGCCCGTCCAGGTGGAAGTCGCAGATCCAGCGTCGCGCGCTCTGCAGGAGGATGACTCGCACGTCGTCCGACCCTGGTGCGTCGAGATTGACTGCGTCGCCCCACGGCGTCTGATGGGTAGCGGTCAGGAACGGCCCGAACACCTCCCAGCTGTTGCCGCTGGGACCGAGGTGGTTCTGCACGATGTCCAGGACGACCGCGATGCCGACGCCGTGTGCCGCGTCGACGAACCGGCACAAGGCATCCGGCCCCCCGTACGGCTCGTGCACCGCGTCTATCGCGACGCCGTCGTATCCCCAACCATGGTCACCGTCGAAGGCCGCCAGCGGCATCAGCTCGATATGGGAGATGCCCAGCCCGGCAAGGTAGGACAGCCGCGCGGCGGCAGAGTCGAGGGTCCCCTCGTCGGTGAAGGTCCCGACATGCAGCTCGTACAGGACCGCACCGGAACCCGGCCTCCGCCCGGCCCAATCGTCGTCGGACCAGCGATAAGTGGCGCTGTCCCATACCTGCGCGGCACCGCCCAATCCATCGGGCAGGCGACGGGCCAGCGGGTCAGGGCGCACCACCTGACCGTCCACGACGATGTCGTAGCGCCCTTCGTGGCAGAGCCCGGCGACGTCTCCGACCACCCAACCTGGCCGGTGCGGGTCGGCCGGCAGCGTCGAGGGCACCCCCTCGACGACAACCTGCACCCGGGCAGCCACGGGAGCCCAGAACTCGCAACGCACCTCAGGCTCCTTCGCGCACCAGCACCGCCACCGGCCAGTGGTCCAGCACGTCGGCGACCGGGGTGGACGGTTCCATGAATTCCATCGTGCGGGGCTGGAGCAGCTCGCGCCACCTGCCTGCCGGCAGTGCGACGGTGGTGTCGGCCCACCCGCCGCTGGCCGCCAGTCGCAGCGCGAACCGGGTCACGAGGACCACGACGTCAGAACCCCGGGTGAACGCGACGACGTGATCCGCGCCTTGACCCTCGACGCCCACAGCGGTGTGAGCGGCGTCCGGTCCGACGAGGTCGGGCCGGTCCCGCAGCACCTGCAGCCCGGTCGCGGTGAGCCGGGCTTTCGCCGCGTCGAGGTCCACGGCCGGCTCCCGGACCCCTGCGATTCCCCGCACCAGCGCCTCGTCCAGCACGACGGCATCCGAGCACCGGCGGTTGTCGGGATCCACCAGGTGCAAGTCAACGATCTCGCACCCTTGGTAGATGTCCGGAACGCCGGGCATGAACAGCTGGACCGCGCGCTGCCCCAGCACGTTGGCTACGAACCCGGGGTGCAGACGCTCGACGGCCTGCGCGACGCTGCCCATGAGGGGCTCGTCGGCCAGCACCCGGTCGACGAAGGCCACGATGTCGGCCTCCACGCCTTCGTCCGGACTCTTCCAGGACGTCACGAGCTTGGCCTCTCGCGCCGCCTTGACGAGGTATCCGGCAAGGCGCTCGGCATCCAGCGGCCACGCCCCTACCAGCGTCTGCCAGGCCAGCCAGCCCAGCCGCTCGTCGGACGTCGCCGCGTTGTCGAGGGCGGGGTCCGGTCCCACGGTCAGGATCGGCCCGCTGGCCTGTCGCCAGGCCCGTACGGTGGTCACCCATTCCCCCGGGATCTCGCTGAGCACCGCCAACCGGGCCCGCACGTCCTCGCTGCGCTTGTTGTCATGGGTCGACATCGCGTTGAGCGAGTATGGCCAATCCGCGCGACGTCGCTCGGCCCACTCGTGGAACTCCGCGGGGCTGATCCCGAACTGGTCCGGGTCACCACCTACCTCGTTGAGCGCGGACAACGGGAACCAGCGGTAGCAGGCAGTGTCCTCGACGCCCTTGGCGATCGCCGGGCCGGACGTCTGTTGGAACCGCCGACAGAACTCGTCCTTCTGCT
>JBDTDW010000113.1:0-5314 GCA_039922855.1 Candidatus Nanopelagicales bacterium
GTGGACGAGCGAACGACCGGTCGTGCGACCGTGCGTACTGCCGGACGCGGGTCCGGTCGCCTGTCACAGCGCGACATGGTCCGTGGCGTCCCCCCGGCAGGTGCTGACTTGTCCCTCCGACAGCACCTGCGGCGAGAGTAGCGTTGGGTGATGGGTGAATACAGAGCGTGGACATTGTTCAGACGAACGACGATCGCATCCGAACCGTTCGGTGGACGAGGGGGAGACCGTGCGGTTCTCAGCCTGCTGACACGGTGCTGACGACCCTCGCGCGGGTGTCCGGTCGGCTCCAGTCCCGCTCCGTCCGGCGCATCGACCACGTTGCGAACAGCACCGTCCCGACCGTGAAGAAGATCGGAGCCAGGATCGAATTACTGTATGACGCCAACGAGAAAAGCACACCGAGCAGTGTGGTGAGAGTGGCGAGCCGCAGCGAATAGAGCGCCATCGATCCGGGTGGTGCCGGCGTGTCCCGGGGGCCCTGCAGATCGGCTCGGTGGGGGTGTGCCACGGACAGCCGCATGCTGATGGCGCTCACCAGGGCGACGCATCCCACGGCGCTGCCGAGCACGCAGATCAGCTCGGTGGTTGTCGGTGCTCTGCCGGCACGCAGACCGCACAGCACAACGACGACAAGGACTGCGGCGCCGGAGACCTCGAGCACCATCCGACGCTTTGCCCGCAGTGCGAGCGATGGATACCCGGGAAGCGTCGCGATCCAGACCGAGCCAGGGCCGTCGAGGCAGAAGACGTTGACACCGAACAGCAATGCGGCTCCGCTGGCCACCAGTGGAGGGAGCAGCGCGATGGACTGCCACGACAGTCCTGCGATGAGCCCAGCAGCTGCGGGCAGCCCACCGAGGACGAACAACCCACGGCGCAACGGCGCAGAGCGCCAGATGCTCGCCCGGTCGATCGAGAGCAGCTGTGCATACGGGGACCTGCGCAGCTCGCGGCGCGCCACCGGCCTCGAGGCGTGGGCGTCGGAGCCACGGTCACCGGGTCGGCGAAGGGCCCAGTCCGCAGCGCGAACGGTGAGCGCATATCCGGCAGCGGCCGTCAGTCCCATGACCACGGTGCGTCCCACCCACAGACCTGGCTGGCCGATCGCTGCGCCGAGCATGGCGCCCAGAACATTCACTGTCGGGCTGCTGTCCAGCAGGCCAGGCACCAGGTCCTCGCGCGCGATCACGACGATCGCCACGACCAGCGCGACCATGACCAGCCGTGCGACGACCCGGCCTGCGACGCGCCGACGCAAGCCCACCACCAGCCAGGCGACCGCCTGTCCGATCCCCGTGCACGCCAGGACATAGCTGAACAGCACCAGCAGGGGAAGACCTGGCGCGTACGGCCCCCGGATCGCGTACGCCGTCGCCCAGGTCAGCAGCACCAGTTGCAGGTACCACGCGATGTTCAACGGGGTGAGCAGGAACGAGAGCCGTACCGCGGTCCTCGGGCGCACCGGAAATGTCACCAGCTGGGAGGCGGGGAGCAGCTCGTAGGACCCGCCCGCGGCGATCGGTCCGATCATCGAGGTGGCCAGGAACGCCAGCATCGCCGTGGGCAGCAGCACGGCGACCTCGCCGGTACGGTCCACCAGGCTCCCCAGCGCAGCGGTGTCTGGGGTTCCGTAGAGCGCGCTGAGGTCGAGGGGGACCGCGGCGGCGGCCAGCGCTCCGAGGACCAGCACGGCGAGGGCCAGCAGCAGCAGGAGCAGCAGCCCGACGCGCACGCCGGGCCGGCGCACCATGCGCCACCGCAACACGAGCAGGGCGCGGGACTGACCGCTCACGCCATCAGCTCGCGGTAGCGGGCGGCACCGTCCGCACCGGCCAGCTCGGCCGCCGGTGCCGCGGCCACCACGGTGCCGCGCCGCAGCACGACCGCCTCATCGCAGGCCTGAACCGCCAGGGAGAGCAGGTGGGTGGAGATCAGCACCGCGGCGCCGCGCATCCGGGCGCGGGCGATCTCCTCCATCGTGGCGTCCACCCCGAGCGGGTCGACGCCGTCGAAGGGCTCGTCCAGCAACAGGACCGCGGGTTCGTGGAATGCCGCCAGCAGCACGGACATCCGCCGGCTCATGCCGTGGGAGAAGCCGGCGGTGATGCGGTCCGCTGCCGAGCTGAGGTCGAAGCGGTCCAGCAGGTCCTCCGCACGGGACTGCCAGCCATCATCCAGCGAGCGCAGCTGGGCCGCGAGCTGCAGGTGCTCCCACGGGGTGGCACGCGGTATCAGGCCACCGACGTCGGGGCAGTAACCCACGGCGGCCCGTGCGTCGACCGGGCTGCGAACCGCGTCGACGCCGGCGACGATCACACGCCCGGCGGTCGGGGGCAGCACTCCGCCCAGGACGCGCAGGGTCGTGGACTTCCCGGCACCGTTGCGCCCGATCAGTGCGACCGAGCCGCCCGCCGGGACCCGAAGGTCCAGGTCCGCCACGGCCGGGACCGATCCGAACATGACAGTGAGCCCGCGGACGTCCACCACGGTGGTCGCCGTCGCGGGGTTCATGAGCGCATCCTGCCGCCGACCGCATCGCCAACGACATCCGGCTGGGCCGTACGGGCGACCCGGCCCCCGGGACGGAGCAGCCCACGCCCGTCCGGGCCGGTGTGGCATTCAGGCAGGATGACGCCGTGCCGACGATCGATCTGGTGGACGAGACGTTCGTTGCGGCCGAGCGATCGCTGTTGGTGACCGACGCTGCTGACCCGGCACGGTGGCGGGAGTGGTGGCCGGACCTGGACCTGACGGTCTTCATGGACCGCGGCCCGGACGGGTTGAGGTGGAACGTGCGGGGGGCACTTGTCGGGTCCTGTGAGCTATGGCTCGAGCAGGTGGCGGACGGTGTCCTCGTGCACTACTACCTTCGGGTCGACCCGGCATCCGGGTCCGTGGACGTGACCACGCGGCGCGGTGCGCGGCACGCCGCTCGGCTGCGCGCTGAGCGGGCTCGTCGCTGGAAGCGCTCCGTCTGGGCGTGGAAGGACGAGCTGGAGCGGGGCCGGAGCGCCGGTAGCCCGGGGCGACCCGCCCCGGCCGAGGGTGGCTGAGCAGACGTCGGACGGGGGATCAAGGTGGCGCCGAGTGCTGCCGATACCTGCCGTGTGAATCTTGCCCGCTGCCCCCAGTGCAACGCCGCGCTCCCGCATGGTGCCCCGTGGTGCTCGTTGTGCCACGCCGACCTGCGCCCACCGCCGCCGGAGCCCGTCCCCGAGCCGGAGGCCGCGACGCCCGAGCTCGACGGCCCCGACAGCGACGCGCACGACCTGGTGCCCGCGCTTCCCGTGCCCGCCGCGGTGCGTGGTGGCCGTCATCGCCGTGGCGCGCCCGTACCGGTCCCGGCCACCGCGGGTGCGAACTACACCGTGCCGGACACCGCCGCACCGGACCCGGCCAAGTTGGTGGAGCGGTCCGCGCTGCTTGTGGCCGAAGCCCCGAAGGGCGAGGACGGGAACCCGGACATCGAGCTGCTGGCCAGTGCCCTCATCGCCCAGCTCGAGTCAAGTGAGGCGCAGCGCACTGCCCTGCCGGCCTGGGACCGGGTCCCCGGTGGCAAGTGGACGGTCCTCGCCGGCGGCATGGTCGCGCTCACGCTGGTCCTGGTGGGCCTCAGTGCCGTCCTCGGCGTGATCTTCGTGCGCTGAGCGATAGGCGCACTGACTCCTCCGACCCACTGACTTCTTCGGCCCTACTGACCGGGGTCGGCGCGCGCGTCGCTCCTAGGCTCGTCGTCGTGCGGGTCCATGTCGTCAGCGACGTCCATGGGGCGTCGACTGATCTGGCAAGGTCGCGTGATGGCGCAGATGCGTTGGTGTGCTTGGGAGATCTCGTACTGTTCCTCGACTACGACGACCTCTCGCAAGGGATCTTCGCCGACTTGTTCGGCGTCACGAACGCCACCGAGTACGTGCGGCTGCGTACCGCACGTCAGTTCGCGCAGGCGAGTGACTGGTCTCGTGGCCTGTGGGACGAGCTCACCCGCAGCACCGGCCAGGACCGTGCGACGCTGACCGAGGCGAGGGTCCGGGCCCAGTACCAGCGCCTTTTCGAAGCGATGCCGGTGCCGTCGTACCTCACCTACGGCAATGTCGACCTGCCCGCGTACTGGCCGGACTACCTGCGGCCTGGACAGCAGGTCCTGGACGGGCAGTGGGTGGACCTGGACGGGCTCCGGTTCGGGTTCGTCGGCGGCGGCCTCATCAGCGCGATGCGGACCCCGTACGAGCTCGACGAGCAGACGTACGCGGCGAAGGTCGCAGCACTCGGGCCGGTCGACGTGCTGTGCTCGCACATCCCGCCCAGCGTGCCGGAGCTGACGTACGACGTCGTGGCGCGTCGCTTCGAGGTCGGGAGCCGTGCGCTGCTGGAGTACGTGCAGGACGTGCAGCCGCGGCTGGCGCTGTTCGGCCACGTCCACCAGCCCGCCGCCACACGCCTGCGCATCGGTCGTACCGAGTGCATCAACGTCGGCCACTTCCGTGGTACGAGAAGGCCGTTCGCACTGTCGTGGTGAACCGCCACCCACCACTGTCGGGCGGTAGGGTCCCAGGCATGGCCGAGCGCACCGAGTCCAGCATCGTCATCGAGGCTGCTCCGGCCCAGATCATGGCGGTTGTCGCGGACCTGTCGGCCTATCCGCAGTGGAGTGACGGTGTGAAGAGCGTCGAGGTGCTGACCGAGTACGAGGACGGCCGCCCGGCGGACGCTCGCTTCGTCGTGGACTCCGGACCCATCAAGGACACGTACGAGCTCGAGTACGACTGGGCCGACGACCAGCTCTCCGTGACCTGGACTCTGACGTCGGGCACCCTGCTCAAGGCGATGGACGGTTCGTACCGACTCTCGGACAATGAGGACGGCACGACAGCCGTCGTGTACCAGCTGTCGGTCGACAGCAGCATCCCCATGATCGGACTGATCAAGCGCAAGGCCGAGAAGTTCATCGTGGACAGCGCCCTGCGGGGGTTGAAAGAGCGCGTGGAGTCCGGCGCCGGCTGAGCTGGGCTGCGGATCGTCGGCGGCTCCGATCAGCCCATCACCGCACGCTGAGCGATCACGCATCACGCAGAAGTATCAACCGAACGGCCGACCCCACGTCACCGCTCCATGCCGTGTGGAAGCGGTATCCGCCCTGGCATGATCAGCCGGACCAGTCGACCGGACGTGGTGCGCAGGCACCCGCGGTCGACGACCACCGACGCCGGGGGGCGACCTTGCGCACCATCTCTGCGCTGCAGCACGCTCTCGTACACCGTCATGCCCAGTTGCCCCGACGATCACGCCGGCTGGGCGGCGACCGAGGTGCCGC
>JBDTDW010000114.1:0-3243 GCA_039922855.1 Candidatus Nanopelagicales bacterium
GTCCGGCCCGGACTCCGTCGGCGATGTGCTCTGGGTTCCCGGCGCCAACCGCTGACACAGCGCAAGGCGCCGGTCATCCCAACCGCTGACACAGCGCAAGGCGCCGGTCATCCCTACCGCTGACACAGCGCAAGGCGCCGGTCAGTGGGCCCCGGCCAGGTTCAAGATGACGACTCCGGCAATGACCAGTGCGAGCCCGAGCACCTTGAGCGCACCGAGCGGTTCGCCGAGGAAGACGAGGCCGATCACCGCGATGGCTGCTGTCCCAACGCCGGACCACACCGCGTACACGACGCTGACCTCGAGCTGCTGTACGGCGCGGGAGAGCAACGCGACACTCGTGCCGTACAGTGCGACCACCCCGAGCGAGGGCCACAAGCGGGTGAAGCCGTCCGTGGACTTGAGCAGGCTGGTCCCGGTTATCTCGACAACGATGGCGACAGCGACCGTGACCCAGGCCATCGCCGCTCCCTGCACTTGCCGCGAGCGGTCAGGCGTCGTTGCCGGTCGCCACCTTGATCCGCGTCTCCGCTCTGATCATCGCAGCCAGCACTTCCGGATGATCGGTGCCGTCCTGCTGGGCACGCTCCAGAGCTGACTCGGCGCGTTTGATGTCGATCTCGGTGGACAGCTCTGCGGTCTCGGCAAGGATCGATACGTTGTTGTTGTCGACGGCGAAGAACCCGCCGTGCACCGCAACCACGATCTTGTTCCCATCCGGGGTGTGGATGTACAACGGGCTGTCGGCCAGCAGCGCCAGCACCGGCTCGTGACGCGGCAGGATCCCTATCTCACCGTCAAGGGTCTTGGCCGACACCGAGTTCGCCACACCCGACCACAGCTTGCGGTCGACCGCGACGAGGGAGACGTTGAGCTCGGCCACGTCAGCCGGCCAGCTTCTTCGCGTTGGTCTCGACGTCTTCGATCCCGCCGCACATGAAGAAGGCCTGTTCGGGCAGGTGGTCGTAGTCACCGTTGCACAGCGCCTTGAACGACGCGATGGTGTCCTCGACGGGGACGAACACGCCCGGTTGGCCGGTGAACGCCTCCGCAACGAACATGTTCTGCGACAGGAATCGCTCGATCCGACGGGCACGGCCCACGAGGACCTTGTCCTCCTCGCCGAGCTCGTCGATGCCCAGGATCGCGATGATGTCCTGCAGGTCCTTGTAGCGCTGCAGGATGGTCTTGACCCGCTGCGCGACCTCGTAGTGCTCCTCCCCGACGTACTGCGGGGCCAGGATCCGCGAGCTGGAGTCCAGCGGGTCCACGGCGGGGTAGATGCCCTTCTACGAGATCGGACGCGACAGGACCGTGGTGGCGTCCAGGTGCGCGAACGTGGCCGCCGGCGCCGGGTCGGTCAGGTCGTCGGCCGTGACGTAGATGGCCTGCAGCGAGGTGATCGAGTGCCCACGGGTCGAGGTGATCCGTTCCTGCAGCTGACCCATCTCGTCGGCAAGGGTCGGCTGGTAGCCCACGGCCGAGGGCATGCGCCCCAGCAGCGTGGACACCTCCGACCCTGCCTGGGTGAATCGGAAGATGTTGTCGATGAACAGCAGCACGTCCTGCTTCTGCACGTCACGGAAGTACTCGGCCATCGTCAGTGCTGACAGAGCGACCCGCAGCCGGGTGCCCGGCGGCTCGTCCATCTGGCCGAACACCAACGCGGTCTTGTCGATGACTCCAGACTCGGTCATCTCACCGAACAGGTCGTTGCCCTCGCGGGTCCGCTCGCCGACGCCTGCGAACACCGAGACACCGCCGAAGTTCTCCGCGACCCGGTGGATCATCTCCTGGATCAGCACCGTCTTGCCGACACCGGCACCACCCATCAGGCCGATCTTGCCGCCCTGGACGTACGGGGTCAGCAGGTCGATCACCTTGATGCCAGTGACGAAGACCTCGGTCTTGGGCTCGAGCTGGTCGAATGCCGGTGCCGAGCGGTGGATACCCCACCGCTCGGTGATCTCGAGGGTTGACACATCGACGTCGAGCGGCTCGCCGAGGGTGTTCCAGACGTGGCCCTTGGTCACGTCACCGACCGGCACCGTGATGGAGTCTCCGGTGTCGCGTACGGCGGTGCCGCGGACCAGCCCGTCGGTGGGCTGCATGGAGATGGTGCGCACCATGTTGTCGCCGATGTGCAGCGCCACCTCGAGCGTGAGCGTACGGTCGACCTCGGCTTCGAGGTCACCACCGAAGGTCACGTCCACGTGCAGGGCGTTGTAGAGCTCGGGCATCGCGTCCGCGGGGAACTCCACGTCGACCACCGGACCGGTGACTCGCGCGACCCGGCCGACGCCTGTCGAGGTCTCTGTCGTTGCAGTCATGGCTATCTTCGCTCTCCTAGGACGCCGACGAGAGCGCGTCGGCGCCGCCGACGATCTCGCTGATCTCTTGGGTGATCTCCGCCTGGCGGGCCTGGTTGGCCTGCCTCTTGTAAGTCTTGATGAGCTCGTCCGCGTTGTCCGTCGCGGCCTTGCACGCCCGCCGGCGGGCGGCGAGCTCGGAGGCCGCCGACATCAGCAGCGCGGTGTACACGAGGTTCTCTACGTATTTCGGCAGCAACGAGTCGAGCACCGCCTCGGCGGAGGGCTCGAAGTCGTAGAGCGGGAAGGGACCCGACCCCGCCGCCGAGGCCTCGGCCGCTGTCTGCTCGACTACCTCGAGCGGCAGGACCCGTTGCACCGTCGGGGTCTGCACGAGCATGTTCTGGAAGTGGGTGTAGACGATGTGGATCTCGTCCGCTCCCCCCTCCTCGGTACGCAGCAGGTACCTCTCGAGCAGGTCACCGGCGATCGCCTTGGCGTTCGAGTAGGTCGGCTGCTCGGAGAAGCCGGTCCACTCCGACTCGATATGGCGACCACGGAACCGGTAGTAGCTGACCGCCTTGCGCCCGACGAGGTAGGGCACGACCTCCAGGCCCTGTCCGCGCAGCAGGGCACTGAGCTGCTCACCCGCCTTCAGTGCGTTGGAGCTGTAGCCGCCGGCCAGGCCCCGGTCCGAGGTGATGATCAGGACCGCTGCGCGTTCACGGAGCCGCTGCTCGGTCAAGATGAGAGGGTGCTTGCCATTCGTGTGGGAGGCAGCCGCCGAGATGGCACGGATCAGCTCGCGGGAGTACGGCATCGAGGCTTCCACACGCTGCTGCGCCTTGATGATGCGCGACGACGCGATGAGCTCCATCGCCTTCGTGATCTTCTTGGTCGACTGGACAGACTTGATCCGCCGCCGGAAGACCCG
>JBDTDW010000115.1:0-6806 GCA_039922855.1 Candidatus Nanopelagicales bacterium
CCTACCGCCATCCGCAGTGCCGCGAGCTCACGGGTCAGGTACTCGGTGTCAGCGATAAGACGTTCGTCGCGCTTGCGGTCCTCCTGGTACTGGATCCGGTCGCGGTCGGCCTGCCGGTTCTGGGCCAGCAGGATCAGCGGCGCCGCGTACGACGCCTGGGTGCTGAAGATCAGGTTGAGCAGGATGAACGGGTACGGGTCCCACTTGTGGCCGAGGACGGCGACCACGTTGATGGTGATCCAGACGATGATGAACCCCGTCATGTAGACGAGGAACCGCGCCGTCCCCATGAATCGGGCGAAAGTCTCGGCGAACCGACCGAACGTGTCGCCGTCGAACTCCGGACGCAGGGTCATGCCCCGCTCGAGCGGCTGGTCAAGACCTGAGGAGCGACGCCCCTTTCGCTCACGCGCCACGATCGGTCACCGCCTCGTCGTAGGAGGCATCGGCCTCCGGGTCGAAGTGACGCCAATTGTCCGGCAGCATGTGGTCGACCACGTCATCGACCGTGACCGCGCCGAGCAGGTGGTCTGACTCGTCCACGACCGGTAGCGACACCAGGTTGTACGTCGCGAAGTACCTCGTCACCTGCGCCAGCGGCGCCTCCGGGCCGATCGGCTCGAGCTCGCCGTCCAGCACCGAGCTCACCAGCGTGGACGGCGGCTCGCGCAGCAGTCGCTGGAAGTGCGCCACTCCCAAGTACTTTCCGGTGGGCGTCTCGAACGGTGCCCGGACGACGTATACCTGCGCGGCCAGCGCCGGCGACAGGTCGTGGTCCCGGATCCGGGCGAGCGCATCAGCGACTGTCGCGTCCGGGGGCAGTATCACCGGCTCCGGGGTCATCATGCCGCCGGCCGTGGCCTCGTCATAGGTGAGTAGGCGCCGCAGGTCCTCGGCGTCGTCGGGTTCGACCAGGGCCAGCAGTGCTTCTGCAGTCTCGGGGGGCAGCTCGGCCAGCAGGTCGGCCGCATCGTCTGGACTCATCTCCTCCAGCACGTCGGCGGCCCGCGCACCCTCCAGCCCACGGATGATCTCGACCCGGTCGTCCTCCGGCAGCTCCTCCAGCACGTCGGCCAGCTTCTGATCGCTCAGCTGTCGTGCCACATCGATCCGGCGCTTGCGGGAGAGCTCGTGAAGGACGTTCGCCAGGTCCGCCGGCCGCAGCTTCTCGATCGTCGCGAGCAGGTGCTCGGTGCCCTGCTCCGGGTCCGCGAGGGACAGGCCGGACACCGCGTCCCAGTCGACCTGCATCGTCTCCCCGCGGCGACGAAATCCACCGCCGCCCTTCTTGACGTAGATGCGTGACACGGTCCAGTCCCGGGTGCGGTCCTGCGTCATGCCGACGTCTTGTACGGTCACCTGTTCCTGCGTCTCCAGCAGGGTGACGGTCCGGTCGAGTAGCTCGCCGATGACGAGGGTCTCGCCGGTGCGCTGCTCGAAGCGGCGCATGTTCAGCAGGCCGGTCGTGACGACGGCACCGGCATCGATCGCGGTGACCCTGGTCATCGGGCAGAAGATGCGCCGCCGCGGCTGGAACTCCACCACCAGTCCCAGCACCCGGGGAGGGTCGCTGCCGTAGCGCAGGGTCACGACGACGTCGCGTACCTTCCCGACCTGGTCCCCGTTGGGGTCGAAGACAGCGCTGCCCGCGAGGCGGGCGATGAAGACCCGGGACGATGCGCTCACAAGGCCTCAGGGTATCTGCCGGAGTGCCTCATCATGGGTGCGCAGCGATCGCACGCGGGTTGGTGGCGGGGCGGGCGCGGCCCTGGGCTACGTCTGCGTCGGCATCGTCGTCGCCGGCGATGGCGGCGCAGCGACCGCCTGGTTGGACTCGTCATAGCTCCCCGGAGCCTCGAGCAGCTCGCCGGTAGGGTGCAGGACCGCGATCTGGCAGCTCTGCGCCCAGCGCTCGGGCACGCCGGAGGGATCCGGTTCGTTCAGCCGAGCCCCACGCAGCAGGATCAGAGCCGCCTCCCACGCCGCAGAGCCAGGGGCCGGGTGGCTCACGGCGGCCGACCAGGTGACAACCCGCCCCCACGCGTGGCCGCGCACCGTCACCGCCACGGTCGAGGCGGTCCCCAGGCCCGGCACCGGTTGCTCGTGCGCCTGCGCGAGTCGGTCGTCGCGAGCGTGGAGGACGTACGCCGCCCCGTCGTGCCACACGTGCCAGGCGGGCCTGGCCCGCGATCCGGGGACGGTGATCCACGAGAGGGCGGAGCCCTTCATGGCCTCGTGGACGAGAGCCTCGGGGTAGCTGCGTGCCGCGGCCCTCGGGTCGGTCACCGTCGCGTCCGGCAGGTCCGAGGAGTCATTCACCCGCCGAGCGTGTCAGGCCCGAACGGCGGTGCCCACCAGGGCGTCCGGTTGTATGTGGGCGTGTCCACGTCACTGCCATCGCTGCAGCGGCCGGGGGTGATGGACGGAACGCTGCTCACTGTGGCGGTGCTGGCGGCTGCCACCTCCGGGCCGTTCACCGCCGCGATCGCCGCTCCCGCGATCGCCGTGGCGTTCTGGCGGTGCTCGCTCGCCGCGGTCGCGACCGCTCCGTTCGCGCGGGGCCTGGGGCGGGTCACGAGTCCTCGTGAGGCCCGGTTGCTGCTGGTGTCCGGGGTGTTTCTCGCCCTGCACTTTGCGACCTGGCTGCCTGCTCTGCGCATGACCTCCGTCGCCACCGCGACCGCACTGGTTGCGACCCAACCGGTCTGGGCCGTGGTCATCGCACGGGTGTCGGGGGTACGCCTGCCACGGCTGACATATCTCGGAGTTGTCGTCGCGTTCCTGGGAGTGGTCGTGCTGACCGGGATCGACGTGTCCGGGGAACCGAAGGCCCTGCTCGGTGATCTGCTTGCGATGACCGGGGGATTCTTTGCTGCTGCGTACGTCACGGTCGGCGAGCGGGCCCGCCAGAGCGTGTCGACGAACGCGTACAACACAGTCGTGTACGGCGTCTCCGGACTCGGGCTCCTGGCCATCTCTCTGGTGGGGCGGCAGGCACTGATCGGCTTCTCGGCCCGGGACTGGGTGCTCATCCTGGCGTTGACCGTCGGTGCCCAGCTGATGGGGCACTCACTGACGAACCGGGTGCTGCGCACCACATCAGCGACGATCGTGAGTCTGGCGTACCTGTTCGAGGTGCCCGGCGCTGCCCTGATCGCCGCCTGGTGGCTCGGTCAGGGTGTCCCGTTCGACCTGTTGCCGGCCCTGCTGCTGCTGTTCGCCGGCCTGGTCATCGTCATCGCTTCGGCAACGCGCCGGACCCCGACCGAGTCGTCCCCGGTGTGACAGGGGGCGCCGGTGCTTCCGTACGCTCCCAGGTCATGACCACCACACCCCGTGCCTGGCGCGCGCGACGCAGCAACCTGGCGGTTCCGGGCAGCAGCCCGAAGATGCTCGAGAAGGCGAAGGGACTGCCGGCCGACCAGGTGTTCCTCGACATCGAGGACGCTGTGGCACCGCTGGCCAAGCCGCAGGCCCGCAAGAACATCGTCGCCGCCCTCAACGAGGGTGGCTACGAGGGCAAGGTGCGCTCGGTACGGGTCAACGACCTGACGACGTCGTGGACGTATCGCGACGTGATCGAGGTCGTGGAGGGCGCCGGCCCCAATCTCGACGCGATCATGCTGCCCAAGGTGCAGACGGCCGAGCAGGTCCTGTGGCTGGACACGCTGCTCACCCAGATCGAGAAGACGATGGGGTTCGAGGTCGGACGCATCGGCATCGAGGCCCAGATCGAGAACGCGCTCGGCCTGATCAACGTCGATGCGATCGCGGCGTCGTCCCAGCGGGTCGAGACGATCATCTTCGGACCGGCCGACTTCATGGCCAGCATCAACATGAAGACGCTCGTCGTCGGCGAGCAGCCGCCGGGGTACGACGTGGGCGACGCATACCACTACATCCTGATGCGGATCCTGATGGCGGCCCGGGCGTTTGACAAGCAGGCCATCGACGGCCCGTTCCTGCAGATCCGCGACGTCGAGGCGTACCGGAGGATCGCGGGCCGATCAGCCGCGCTCGGTTTCGACGGCAAGTGGGTGCTGCACCCAGGCCAGGTCGAGGCCGCCAACGAGGTGTACAGCCCGCGTCAGGAGGACTACGACCACGCGGAGCTGATCCTTGACGCGTACGAGCACTACACCTCCGAGGCCGGCGGCAAGCTCGGTGCCGTCATGCTGGGTGAGGAGATGATCGACGAGGCCAGCCGCAAGATGGCGCTGGTCGTCTCTGCAAAAGGCCGCGCCGCCGGAATGTCGCGAACCCAGAAGTTCGCGCCGGAGGCGTGAACTTCTGAGATGGGCCCCCGTCGGGCGCGCAGCGGCCGGTAGGGGATCGCGCCGGAGGCGTGAACTTCTGAGATGGGCCCCACTAGGGCGGGGCCACTCAGGTCCGTTGGCGCCGACCGATCACGACCGTGGCGTCGAGGTCGTCGGAGGTCGAGACTCTGCTGGACAAACCGTTCTCCGTGAACGCAGCGACGGTGAGCGGCGCCTGGCGCTCGCTGGTCTCGATCAGCAGGTGGCCTCCTGGTACCAGCCAGTCCGGCGCGTCCTGGGCCACGCGGCGCTGGATCTCGATCCCGTCGATCCCGCCGTCGAGGGCCACGCGAGGTTCATGGACGCGAGCCTCCGGTGGTAGCAGGCCGAGCTGGTCGGTGGGCACGTACGGTGCATTGACGACCAGCACGTCCACGCGCCCGCGCAGGGCAGCCGGCAGAGCGGCGAACAGATCCCCCTGATACACATGCGCGCCGAGCGCATCGAGGTTGCGGTGCGCGCATGCCACGGCGACCGGGTCGATGTCGGCGGCATAGAGCTCGATCGGGCCGACCGCGTGCGCCAGTGCCGCCCCGACTGCTCCCGAGCCGCAGCACATGTCGACCACGACCGCATCGGGTCCGGTCAGGGCGACCGCCTCACGCACCAGCAGCTCGCTGCGACGCCTCGGTACGAACACCCCGGGGGACACCAGGATCTGCAGGCCGGCGAGCTCCGCCCAGCCCAGCACCTGCTCCAGCGGTTCACCACCGGCCCGGCGCGCGACCATGGCCAGCAGATCCTCAGGGGACGCCGCGGCCTGTGCTAACAGCTGAGCCTCGTCCTCGGCGAAGACGCACCCCGCGCCTCGCAGACGGGCCACGACCCAGGGCATCGCCACCTCGTCCGTCATGGGCACATGATGGGTCGTACGTCACCGCCGGGGCTGTGGCAGGGTCAGGGGCCATGAGCGCCGCACTGCCCGCCGATGTCGTGGTGATCGGTGCGGGGATCGTCGGGGCGGCTTGCGCACGGGAGCTTTCCGGTGCCGGACTCTCTGTGGTGGTCGTGGATCGCGGCGACGTGGCAAGTGGCACGACCGGAGCCGGCGAGGGCAACATCCTGGTGTCCGACAAGGCACCTGGGCCTGAGCTGGACCTGGCTCTGCTGTCAGTCGCATTGTGGCGAGAGCTCGCCGACGTGCTGCCTCGCGAGGTGGAGCTGGAGGCGAAGGGCGGCCTTGTCGTCGCCACGGAGCCCGGCGCGTGGGCACCGCTGCGGGCCGCCGCCGCCGCCCAGCGGGGCGCCGGCTTGGTGGCGCAGGAGGTCGCGGCGGACGAGCTGGCCGGGCACGAGCCGCACCTGGCAAGCGGCCTGCCGGGTGGGGTGCTCTACCCCCAGGACATGCAGGTCCAGCCGATGCTGGCTGCGGCCCACCTGCTGCGAATCGCGCGTGGGCTGGGTGCGCGGGTGCTGACTGGTCACGAGGTGGTCGGCATCCGCAGGGCGGCTGGGGGTGCCCTCACGGCGGTGTTGACCGCATACGGCGAGATCCCTTGTGGCGCAGTCGTAAACGCGGCCGGTACGTGGGGCGGGGAGGTCGCCGCGTTCGCCGGTGCCCCGATCCCTGTCCTGCCGCGGCGCGGCTTCGTCCTGGTCACCGAACCCCTGCCGCGAACGGTGCGCCACAAGGTCTACACAGCCGACTATGTCGCCAACGTCGCTGCCGGGTCCGCGGACCTGCAGACCTCCACCGTCGTGGAGGGCACGGCCTCCGGGCCGGTGCTGATCGGGGCCAGCAGGGAGCGCGTCGGGTTCGACCGGACCACGTCGTACGAGGTTCTGGCGCGGTTGGCGCAACAGGCGGTGCGGTTGTTCCCAGTGCTCGCCTCCGTCAGGGTCCAGCGGGCGTACCGAGGATTTCGACCGTACTGCCCGGACCACCTGCCCGTCATCGGACCGGACCCGCGCGTCCCGGGGCTGTTTCACGCCTGCGGCCATGAAGGAGCCGGGATCGGCCTGGCCCCGGCAACCGCACTGCTGGTCACGCAGGCGCTGACCGGGGCCGAACCAACGATGTCCTGGGAGCCGTTCTCCCCGTCGCGTTTCGAGGCGTCGTCGTGACAGCTCGTGAGACGTTAGGAGCAACCCCGGAGGACGGCTTCTGGGTGTCCGTGGGCGGGGTGTCGTGCCAGGCATACGACGGTGACACCCTGGCAGCGGTCATGATCCGCGCGGGGCGGACCTCTTGGCGATCGACCCGTCACAGCGCCGCGCCCCGGGGCCTGTTCTGCGGCATCGGTGTGTGCCAGGACTGTCTGGTGACTGTCGGTGGAGTGACGTCGGTACGCGCCTGCCTGGACCTCGCGCGTCCCGGCGATGTGATCACGACCCAGGAGGGCAGCGGCCGTGACGACCTCGACGCCTGATCGGTACGACCTCGCCGTCGTCGGTGCCGGCCCGGCCGGGCTCGCGTGCGCCGTCGAAGCTGCCTCAGGCGGGCTACGGGTGGCCGTCCTCGACCAGCAGCTGCGGGTCGGCGGGGCGTTC
>JBDTDW010000116.1:0-5203 GCA_039922855.1 Candidatus Nanopelagicales bacterium
CTATGATGACGGTCAGCTTGGGCACCCGCGTGCACGACACCGCGGTGACCATCTTGGCTCCGTGCTTGGCTATGCCTTCGGCCTCGTACCTCTGCCCCACCATGAAGCCGGACACGTTCTGCAGGAATACCAACGGGATTGAGCGCTTGTCGCACAGCTGGATGAAGTGGGCGCCCTTCAGAGCGGATTCGCTGAACAGGATCCCGTTGTTGGCGACGATCCCCACTGGGTGCCCGTGAATATGGGCGAACCCGGTCACCAGGGTCGTGCCGTACTCCGCCTTGAACTCCTGGAAACGGCTGCCGTCGACAATCCGGGCGATCACCTGGCGGACGTCGTAGGCGGTGCGGGAGTCGACCGGGACCACGTCGTAGACCGACTCGACCGTTAGGGCCGGCTCCTGCGACTCGCGGACCTCCCACGGCAGCGGAGCACGCGCCCCCAGGCTCGAGACGATGGAACGTACGATTGCCAGTGCGTCCTCGTCGTCCTCGGCCAGGTGGTCGGTGACGCCGGACACCCGGCTGTGCAGCTCGCCACCGCCGAGGTCCTCGGCTGTGACGACCTCCCCTGTCGCAGCCTTGACCAGCGGGGGCCCGGCCAGGAAGATCGTGCCCTGGTCGCGAACAATGACAGCCTCGTCGCTCATGGCCGGGACGTACGCCCCACCGGCCGTGCAGGAGCCGAGAACCGCTGCGATCTGGGGGATCCCTGCGGCACTCATGGTGGCCTGGTTGTAGAAGATCCTCCCGAAGTGCTCCCGATCGGGGAACACCTCGTCCTGCATCGGCAGGAAGGCACCGCCAGAGTCGACCAGGTAGATGCAGGGCAGCCGGTTCTGGAGCGCGATCTCCTGCGCCCGCAGGTGCTTCTTCACAGTGAGGGGGTAATACGTACCGCCCTTCACTGTCGCATCGTTTGCCACGACGACGCACTCCCGACCGCTGATCCGACCGATTCCGGTGATGATCCCGGCCCCGGGCGCCGCGCCGTCGTAGAGCCCGTGCGCGGCGAGCGGTGACAGCTCGAGGAACGGGGACCCCTGGTCGAGCAGATGGTCCACGCGGTCGCGTGGAAGCAGCTTGCCGCGGGCGAGGTGGCGCACCCGCGCCTGCTCGGACCCGCCGCGAGCAGCGGTGGCCAACTCGATCCGCAGGTCGGCGACGAGGGCTCGATGGGCGTCGGCGTTGTCCCGTGCCCCTGCCGCGTCCGACTCCACGGCATCCAGGACCGGGTACGCCATCGTGCTCTCCGTCAGGTCGGCGGTGCGCTGCGCTTTGGGCCTTTGCGGAACAGTGACCCGACGCTGAACAACGGGTCATAACGCTTGTCGACCACGCGTTCCTTCAACGGGATGATCCCATTGTCGGTGATCTTGATACCCTCTGGACAGACCTCGGTGCAGCACTTGGTGATGTTGCAGAACCCGAGGCCGTGTTCGTCGACGGCGACGTCGCGTCGGTCCACGGTGTCCAGTGGGTGCATGTCGAGCTCGGCGAGACGGATGAAGAAACGCGGGCCCGAGTAGGACGCCTTGTTCGGCTCGTGGTCGCGGATCACGTGACAGACGTCCTGGCACAGGAAACACTCGATGCACTTGCGGAACTCCTGGCTGCGCTCCACGTCGACCTGCGCCATCCGGTAGTCCCCCGGTGCCAGGTCCGCAGGTGGCGCGAACGACGGGATCATGCGGGCCTTCTCGTAGTTGTACGAGACGTCGGTCACGAGGTCCCTGATCACCGGGAACGTCCGCATCGGCGTCACCGCGATGGTCTGCTCCTGGGTGAACGTGCTCATCCGCGTCATGCACATCAGACGGGGGCGCCCGTTGATCTCAGCGCTGCAGGAGCCGCACTTGCCGGCCTTGCAGTTCCAGCGAACCGCCAGGTCCGGGACGACCGTCGCCTGTAGCCGGTGAATGATGTCGAGCACGACCTCACCCTCGTTTACTTCGACCTCGAAGTCCTGCAGCGCTCCGCCGGAGTCGTCTCCGCGCCATACCTTGAAATGAGCGTTGTACGCCATCAGTGCCCGCCTCCCGGTAGCTCGTCCTCGGTCAGGTACTTCTTCAGCTCGTCGACCTCGAAAAGGTCCAACAGGTCAGGACGCATCGGTACCAGCGCTTGGCGGGTGATGTTGACGCCGTTCTCGTCCACGCGACAGACCAGGTTGACCTTGCGCCACTCGGCACTCATCTGCGGGAAGTCGTCACGGGTGTGTCCGCCGCGGCTCTCCTGTCTTATCAGCGCGGCGCGAGCCACGCACTCGCTGACGATGAGCATGTTGCGAAGGTCGAGGGCAAGGTGCCATCCCGGGTTGAACTGTCGGTGTCCTTCAACGGTGATGCTCGCCGCACGGGCCTTCAGCCCCTGGAGACGCCCCAATGCTTCGGTCATCTCCGACTCTGTACGGATGATGCCGACCAGGTCGTTCATGGTCTGTTGCAGCTCCATGTGAAGGGTGTACGGGTTCTCGCCTCCCTCCTCCCGGAACGGCGCGAGTGCCTCCGCGGCAGCGGCGTTGATCATCTGGTCATCGACCTTGGGGTGGGCGCCACCGAGCTTGTCGATGTAGTCGGCGGCACCGAGGCCCGCGCGACGGCCGAAGACGAGCAGGTCACCGAGGGAATTTCCACCCAGCCGGTTCGAACCGTGCATGCCACCGGACACCTCGCCGATCGCAAACAGGCCAGGAACCACTGCCGCCCCGGTGTCAGGGTCGACCTCCACACCACCCATGACGTAGTGGCACGTCGGCCCCACCTCCATAGGGGATGCGGTGATGTCGACGTCTGCGAGCTCCATGAACTGGTGGTACATCGACGGCAGCTTCTTGCGGATGACCTCGGCGGGCAACCGGGTCGAGACGTCCAGGAAGACGCCACCGTGAGGGGAGCCTCGGCCGGCCTTCACCTCGGAGTTGATCGAGCGGGCGACTTCGTCGCGAGGCAGCAGCTCCGGCGGCCGCTTGTTGTGCTCCGGGTCGGTGTACCAGCGGTCCGCTTCGTCCTCGGACTTCGCATACTGGTCCTTGAACACCGCCGGGACGTAGTCGAACATGAAGCGCTTGCCCTCGGAGTTCCGAAGGACGCCGCCATCGCCACGAACCGACTCCGTGACGAGGATTCCCTTGACGCTGGGCGGCCACACCATGCCCGTGGGATGGAACTGGATGAACTCCATGTTGATGGTCGTGCCGCCCGCGAGCATTGCGAGAGCGTGGCCGTCGCCGGTGTACTCCCACGAGTTGCTGGTGACCTTGAAAGATTTCCCGATCCCACCGGTCGCCAGGATGACTGCCGGCGCCTCGAAGACGACGAACCGGCCGGTCTCGCGCCAGTAGCCGAAGGCCCCGGCCATCGCGCCGCTCTCGTCCTTCAGCAAGCGGGTCATGGTGCACTCGGCGAAGACCTTGAGGTGGGACTCGTAGTCCCCGGTCGCGCGGAAGTCCTCCTGCTGCAAGGACACGATCTTCTGCTGCAGCGTACGGATCAGCTCGAGGCCGGTTCGGTCACCGACATGGGCCAGGCGCGGGTACTCGTGGCCCCCGAAGTTGCGCTGGCTGATCTTCCCCTCGGGGGTGCGGTCGAAGAGCGCTCCGTACGTCTCGAGCTCCCAGACCCGCTGCGGCGCCTCCTTGGCGTGCAGCTCGGCCATGCGCCAGGAGTTCATGAACTTGCCACCGCGCATGGTGTCGCCGAAGTGGACCTGCCAGTTGTCGTGCTCGTTGACGTTGCCCATGCTGGCCGCGATGCCACCCTCGGCCATGACGGTGTGTGCCTTGCCGAACAACGACTTGCAGACGATTGCGACGCGCTTGCCCTGGCTGCGCGCCTCGATGGCAGCTCGCAGCCCGGCACCGCCTGCGCCGATGACGAGGACGTCGTACGAGTGGCGCTCCAGCTCTGCGGTCACGACGGTGGTGGTCCTCTCGTATTGGCTTGGCGGCAAGGCCGACCAACGGGGAAGGGGCTAGAAGAACCGGGGGTCGGTCAGGTGGCCGCTGGCAAGCAGATAGACGTAGTAGTCAGCGATAACGATCGTCGCCAGTGAGATCCACGCCCACTTGGGGTGGTGCCGGTTCCATCGGGAGACGATCGTCCACATCCGGTAACGCAGCGGGTGCTTGGAGAAGTGGTTCAGACGACCTGCGATCGTGTTACGGCAGGAGTGGCACGACAACGTGTAGGCCCACAGGCAGAACGCGTTGACGACCAGCAGCACCGTGCCCAGACCCATGTGGCCCCACTGCCCCTGCGGGTTCCGGAACGCCAGGACTGCGTCGTAGGTCAAGATCAGCGCGAGGAGCATGCCGAGGTAGAAGAACCACCGGTGGGAGTTGTTCAGGATCAGGGGGAACCGACGCTCCCCGGTGTAGCTCTTGCGGGGCTCCGGGACGGCACAGGCCGGTGGGGACAGCCAGTACGAACGGAAGTACGCCTTGCGGTAGTAGTAGCACGTTAGCCGAAAGCCCAGCGGGATCCAGGCGACGAGCAGCGCCGGCGTCCACGCCCACCAGCTCCCGATGAACGCAAACTCGTTGGTTCCCGGCACACAGCTGTCAGCGATGCACGGGGAGTAAAAGATGGACTGGTACGGCGCCGAGTAGTAGGTGTGGCTGCCCCAGAAGACCCGCCACACGCCGTACGCGACGAACGCCGTGAGGCCCAGGACCACAAGGGCCGGCTGGATCCACCATGCATCCGTGCGCAGGGTCTTGACACCGACCTGAGCCCGACCTGGCGCGTCTACCCCGGTGGTCGCCATGCAGCTGCTCCTCGTCGTCCTGTGCCCAGTGCGTCCCAGTCGTGTCGCCGGCACCTGGCTGTCGTACGGTGCGACGCGGTCGGGTGTACCGGCCGTGTCCGTTCCGCCGGCGGACCAGGTGGGTCCAGCATCAGCACAATAGAGCCAACCGCGCCATCAGTCGCGACCGGGCGGCGGATCACCCGCAGGTCGTGCCTGCTCACCGCCGACCGTCGGGTCGGATGGCCGACCTGCCTGCGGGACGAAGACCTGTCCGGCCGGAGTGACCAGACGGCACCAGCCTGATGTCCGAGCGGTTCGTACCGGCGCTTCTGGGTGCGCGAGGAAGCCCAGCAGGCTGGCGGCGTGCAAGCCCGCCAGCGGAACACCGCCCCACCCTGGACCGTCCCAGGTCCGCGATGCGGCCAGGTCCGCGATCAGGGAGCCGCCGGCCGGGA
>JBDTDW010000117.1:0-4427 GCA_039922855.1 Candidatus Nanopelagicales bacterium
ACGACCCCTGGGACAGCGACGTCGGTTCACGGGGAGCGGGTCGAGCGGTTGTCCGAGGGGCGCGCGAGGATGTGCGACGTGGTGGGGTCCGGTTCCGGCGGGTACGCGGCCGACGCCGCTCGCCCGCGCCGCCGGCGTGCGGCCGCGAACACCTCCGTACCTGACAGCGCGGTGCTGGGGCGGTTCTCTCCTGCTGCGCGCGCCTGGTTCGCCTCTGCCTTCGCCGCCCCGACCCCGGCTCAGCTCGGTGCCTGGGATGCGGCGAGCTCCGGTCGGCACGCACTGGTCGTCGCGCCGACCGGGTCGGGCAAGACGCTGGCGGCGTTCCTCTGGGCGCTGGACCAGCTCGGCGCGGAGCCGACGCCGCCGGACCCGCGGCAGCGGTGCCGGGTGCTGTACGTGTCGCCGCTGAAGGCCCTCGCCGTCGACGTGGAGCGCAACCTGCGCAGCCCGTTGACGGGAATACGCCGCGAGTGCGTGCGCCTCGGGATCCCCGAGCCGGACATCACCGTGGGCATCCGCTCCGGCGACACCCCGGCCGACGAGCGCCGCCGGTTCCTGACCCGGCCCCCGGACGTGCTCATCACGACGCCGGAGTCGCTGTTCCTGATCCTCACCTCCCAGGCCCGGGAATCGTTGCGCGGAATACGTACGGTCATCCTCGACGAGGTCCACGCCGTCGCCGGGACGAAGCGCGGCGCCCACCTCGCGGTGAGCCTGGAACGGCTCGACGCCCTGCTGGAGCGTCCCGCGCAGCGCATCGGACTGTCCGCGACGGTCCGTCCGGTCGAGGCCGTCGCGACGTTCCTGGCCGGGGGCCGCGACGTGGCCGTCGTACAGCCGCCTGCTATCAAGACGTTCGACCTTTCCGTCGTGGTCCCCGTGGAGGACATGGCCGAGCTGGGCCGCGGCACCCAGGACTCCGGCGAACCCGGCGCAGCGAAAGAACGCAGCTCGATCTGGCCGCACGTGGAGGAACGGGTCGTGGACCTCGTCGCGGCCCACCGCTCCACCATCGTGTTCGCGAACTCCCGCCGCCTGGCAGAGCGACTCACCGCTCGCCTGAACGAGATCTGGGCCGAACGGCAAGGGGAAACCGCTGCGGCACAACAGGAAAGTCAGGGCGGCACGCCGGCTCAAATGATGGGGCAGGCGGGGTCCACCAGCGGGGCGCCGCTGGTGCTGGCGCGGGCGCACCACGGCTCGGTGAGCAAGGAGCAGCGGGCCCTGATCGAGGAGGACCTCAAGGCCGGGCGGCTGCCGGCCGTGGTGGCCACGAGCAGCCTGGAGCTCGGCATCGACATGGGCGCGGTCGACCTGGTCATCCAGGTCGAGTCGCCGCCGTCGGTGGCCAGCGGCCTGCAGCGGGTGGGCCGCTCCGGCCACCAGGTCGGGGCGGTCAGCACCGGCGTGGTGTTCCCGAAGTACCGCGGTGACCTGGTGCAGACGGCCGTGGTGGCTGAGCGCATGACCGCCGGGGCCATCGAGTCGACGAGGGTCCCGCGCAACCCCCTCGACGTGCTGGCCCAGCAGGTCGTCGCCATGTGCGCGATGGAGGACTGGCCGGTCGATGACCTGGTGGCCCTCGTACGGCGGGCCGCGCCCTTCGCTGCGCTGCCGCAGTCGGCGTACGACGGTGTGCTCGACATGCTCAGCGGGCGCTACCCGAGCGACGACTTCGCCGAGCTGCGGCCACGGCTGGTGTGGGACCGGGTGACGGGGATGCTCAGCGGCCGGCCCGGCGCCCAGCGGCTCGCCGTCACCAGCGGCGGAACCATTCCGGACCGCGGCCTGTTCGGCGTGTTCCTCGTCGGATCCGGCGGCGCGGGTGGCAAGCCGTCGCGGGTCGGCGAGCTGGACGAGGAGATGGTCTACGAGTCGCGGGTCGGCGACGTGTTCGCCCTCGGCGCCTCCAGCTGGCGGATCGAGCAGATCACCCACGACCAGGTGCTCGTGACGCCGGCGCCGGGTGTCCCGGGCCGGCTGCCGTTCTGGCACGGCGACTCACTCGGCCGGCCGTACGAGCTCGGCATGGGCGTTGGCGCGTTCGTCCGGGAGGTCGCGGCGCTTCCGGCAGCAGCGGCCGACGTCCGGCTGCGCGAGTCGGGGCTGGACGAGCGGGCGCGCCGCAACCTGCTTGCCTACCTCGGCGAACAGCGGCAGGCCACCGGGCACGTACCCGACGACCGTACGATCGTGGTGGAGCGTTTCCGGGACGAGCTCGGGGACTGGCGGGTCGTGGTGCACTCCCCCTTCGGTGCCCAGGTGCACGCGCCCTGGGCGCTCGCGCTGGCGGCCCGGCTGCGGGAACGGCACGACGTCGATGCCCAGGTGATGCACGCAGACGACGGACTGGTACTGCGTCTGGCCGACACCGGTTCGGCGGACTGGCTCGGCGGCGGACCCACCGATGCGCCGGACCCCGGCGGCGGCGCGCTGGCCGGAGTGCTCGAGGCAGCGCTGCTCGACCCCGACGAGGTCGAGGCGCTGGTGAGCGCCGAGGTGGGCGGGTCCGCATTGTTCGCGTCCCGGTTCCGGGAGTGCGCCGCTCGCGCGCTGTTGCTTCCACGCCGCGACCCCGCCCGGCGATCTCCCCTGTGGCAGCAACGACAACGCTCGGCCCAGCTGCTCGCAGTTGCGTCCCAGTTCGGGTCGTTCCCCATCGTGCTGGAGACGGTGCGCGAGGTGCTGCAGGACGTCTACGACGTGCCCGGGCTCGTCGCCCTCATGCGGGCCGTACAAGCGCGGGAGGTCCGGGTCGTCGAGGTCGAGACCCAGACTCCCTCCCCGTTCGCGACGTCGCTGCTGTTCGGCTACATCGCGCAGTTCCTGTACGAAGGCGACTCCCCGCTCGCCGAGCGGCGGGCCGCCGCGCTGAGCCTGGACACCGGCCTGCTGGCCGAGCTGCTCGGACAGGCCGAGCTGCGCGAGCTTCTCGACGCCGACGCGGTCGCACAGGTCGAGGCCGAGCTGCAACGGCTGGCGCCAGAACGGCACGCCCGGGACATCGAGGGCGCCGCAGACCTGTTGCGCCAGCTCGGGCCGCTCTCGTACGACGAGGCACTGGCTCGAGGCGCCGCCCCGCAGTGGCTGCAGGGCCTGGTCTTCGCGCGGCGGGCGATCGAGGTACGAGTGGCCGGGGTCGAGCGGTTCGCGGCGGTCGAGGACGCCGCGCGACTGCGCGACGGACTCGGGGTCGCGCTGCCACTAGGCATCCCCGATGCGTTCCTCGACGCGGTCGAGGACCCGCTCGGCGACCTCGTCTCCCGCTACGCCCGCACTCACGGCCCGTTCCACGCCGGTGCAGCCGCGAGCGCCTTCGGCCTCGGTACCGCAGTTGCCGCGACCGTCCTGGCGCGCCTCGGCGCGGCGGGCCGGTTGGTCTCCGGAGAGTTCCGGCCCGGTGGCAGCGGGACGGAGTGGTGCGACGCCGAGGTGTTGCGCCGGCTGCGCCGCCGCAGCGTGGCCGCGCTGCGGCGAGAGGTCGAGCCGGTCCCTCCCCAGACCCTTGGGGTGTTCCTGCCCGCGTGGCAGCACGTCACCGATCGGCTGCGCGGACCGGAGGGAGTGCTGCGCGTCGTCGAGCAGCTCGCCGGGTCCCGGGTGCCGGCCTCAGCGCTGGAGTCCCTGGTGCTGCCGGCGCGGGTCCATGACTACGTCCCCGCCATGCTCGACGAACTGACCGCTGCCGGCGAGGTCGTATGGGTCGGGTCCGGCTCACTGCCGGGCCGCGACGGCTGGGTCAGCCTGCTGCCGCTGGCAGCGGCCGAGCTGCTGGCACCGGCGCCGGGCGCGCTCGAGCTCGACGAGGTGCACCGCGCCCTGCTGGCGGTCCTGTCCGGCGGTGGCGGCTGGTTCTTCCGCGCCCTGGCCGACAGAGCTCTGGCCGACAGGACCGCAGCAGACGTCGAGTCCTGGGCCGGTGGCGCCGACATCCGGATCGCAGCGGCCCTCTGGGACCTGGTCTGGGCCGGGCGCGTCACCGGAGACACATTGGCACCGTTGCGATCTCTGGTGGGTTCCGGTCGGCGTCGTACCGCCGTACGCCGGATCGCACCGCGTGCGAGGTACGGGCGGCCCAGGCTGTCTGCTGCCCTGCCGCACGCCCGCCCAGCACCGGCCGACACCGCAGGCCGGTGGTCCCTTCTGCCCGAGCCCGTCACGGACGCGACGGTTCGGGCCGCGGCGGTCGCGGAGGCCCTGCTGGACCGCTACGGGCTCGTCACCCGCGGCTCGGTCGTCGCCGAGGCGGTGCCCGGCGGGTTCGCGGGTGTCTACCGAGTGCTGTCGGCGTACGAGGACGTCGGGCGGTGCCGCCGCGGTTATGTCGTGGAGGGCCTGGGCGCGGCTCAGTTCGCGGTGCCCAGCGCGATCGACCGGATCCGGACGTACGCACCACAGCACCTCCCCGACGACCGGGCCCCGCA
>JBDTDW010000118.1:0-3802 GCA_039922855.1 Candidatus Nanopelagicales bacterium
GGTTGGGGGTCCGGCCTCGGGTCCGCCGGCCGCGCCGAACAGCACCCAGATGCTGGTGTCTGGGCCCGACGCGACATCGGACGGGTTCCCCGGCAGCTTGGTCAGGGTTGTGACCTTGCCCTTCCACCGGCCGGCCGTGTTGAGGCGCTGCAGCACGCCGGTGGTGCCCGGACCGGCCTGCGCGAACAGGATGTTCCCATCCTTGGCGAAGTTGAGGGGCTTGGCGCCGTCGAGCCCGTGCAACAGGACGTCGACTTTGGTCGGGTGAGCGCGACTGGCGACGCCACCCACGGCTGGTGCCGTCGCGGCTTCGGTCGGGACTGCGAGCAGGGTGCCCAGTGCGAGGGCAGCGGTGGCCCCCAGGGCCACGGCACGCGCTTGTACAAGCATATGAACTCCTCCGTGCGGCGGGCGCCGCCTTTCGCCACACCCCACCAGAAGATTCATATGCTGACAAGCAGTTTCGGCAACTCAACGATTGCTGATCGCGAGCTCGCTATCCCATCGCCCCAGCCCCGTGGTATGTCACCACGGGATGAAAATCGCTGTTCTCGGGGGGACTGTCACCAGGGCCGGCGCCGTGACAGCGCGCTGTGCTCCCTCGCTGCCGACCTGGCTGCAGGGGTTCGTGAACGCGAACCCGATCTCCCAGCTCGTCTCGACGGTGGGCGCCCTCTTCCTAGGCGCGCCGGTCACCGTTTCGCTGGGCTGGACGCTGCTCTGGGTGGCAGGTGTCGTTGCCGTGTTAAGCCCCTGGTGTTGCGGGCGTAACCCAAGAAGGCGTGATCAGGGCGTCTGGCGGCGCAGGCTGGTCGCGGCCAGCACCAGAGCGACGACGGTGCAGCCGGCCACGATGAGGGCATCCCGGACGTACGTCGTCGTGAGCGACGAGTGGGCAGTGACCTGGGTGATGGCGCTGACCGCGTACGACATCGGCATCACGTTGGATACCCATTGGAGCACGGTGGCCATCTGGTCCCGGGGAGTGAACAGCCCGCACAGCAGCAGCTGGGGGAACACCACGACCGGCATGAGCTGGATGGCCTGGAACTCGGTGCGGGCGAACGCCGACGCGAGAAGCCCAAGCGCCACGCCGAGCTCGGCGGCCAAGGACGTCACCACGAGCAGCCACCCCAGGGAGCCGAGCAGGGTCATCCCGAGCAGCACGCTGACACCGACGACGATCAGGACCTGTACGAGCGCGAACAGACCGAACGCCAACGCATACCCGACGAGCAGGTCGAGCTTGGACAGCGGAGTGGTCATCAGTCGTTCCAGCGTCCCGGAAGCCCGCTCTCGCAGCATGGTCACCGACGTGATGATGAACATGAACGTCAGCGGGAAGACCCCGAGCAGAGCGGGCGCCAGACCACTGAAGACCTCGGCAGAGTTGAAGACGTAGCGCAGCAGGATCATCAGCACGGTAGGAACAGCGATGAGGATCGCGATCGAACGAGGGTCGTGCCGCAGCTGTGTCAGCACCCTCCGGGCGGTGGCCATCGTGACGGTGAGGCTCACGCCGCGGTCCCGAGGCTCTCGATGAGGTGCAGGAACGCCGCGTCCATCGTCGTGGTGCCGGTACGGTCCTTGAGCTGTTGTGGTGACTCCTGTGCGATCACCGCCCCTGCTCTCATGAGCAGCAGCTCGTCGCACCGCTCTGCCTCATCCATGACGTGGCTGGAGACGAGCAGAGTGATGCCGGCATCGGCAAGTGATCGGAACAGCGACCAGAGGTGTTCTCTCAGCACGGGATCTAGCCCCACCGTCGGCTCGTCCAGCACCAGCACCTGCGGGGCGCCGAGCAAGGCGACCGCCAGGCTGACTCGTGAGCGCTCGCCGCCGGAGAGCCTGCCGGTCAAGCGCGTCGATTCCTGGTCCAGGTCGACCTGTTCGATGACGCGTTCGACGTCCGGCTCCGCAGCACCCAGGGCTGCCGCGAAGTAGCGGACGTTCTCCCGGACGGTGAGGTCGTCATAGACGGCAGCCGACTGCGAGGAGTAGCCCACCAGGCGACGAAGGGCAGGAGACCCTGCCGGCTGCCCGAGCACGGTGACGGTGCCGCTCGTGATGACCTGGGTCCCGACGATCGAGCGGATCAACGTTGTCTTACCGCTCCCGCTGGGTCCGAGCAGACCCGTGATGGCCCCGGGTCGGATGCCGACGGTGAGCTCGTGAAGCACCTCGGCCCCCCCTCGCACGACGACGAGCCGGTCGCACTCGACAACAGAAGCAGCCATGAGGGAATTGTGGGGGTCGGATCATCTCGGCGCGTGGAGGGTCCGCATCTCGTGACCGAATTCTGCGAGGAGGCCCGGCACCTCGTCACTCTGTCACGCGAGCTCGCCGCCGAGGCCTGCGCGCGTGCGCCCCGGCTCGCGGCACGGCTGCCGTCATTCCAGGCGTGTGACTGCGTCGCCGACGTGCAGGGTGCCGGTACCGACAGGGACGAGCCGGATGCCGAACCACACCTTGCCGCCCCAGCTGCGGTGCCGTGCCAGGGTCCGCGTCGGTTCGTGGGTCTTGGCCAGGGTGTCGGGGTCGTACGTCGGCAGCACGCACCTGTCGCAGCACGCGGCGAACCGCAGCTCCAGGTTCCCGATCCGGATGCGACGCCAGAGGTCCTCTATGAACGGTTCGTCTCCGTCGATGACCAGGTTGGGCCGGAACCTCACCATCGACAACGGTTCCGGGGCCGGCTCGCTGCGCTCCTGCGCCGTGATCTGCATCCAGGTGTCTAGCCGGGACAGGGAGGACGTGGACGTCAGAAGCAGGGGTGCATCGTCAGCCAGGTTGACATTGTCCCCCGGTCGGCCCCCGTGGTCGGGGGACATGTTCCGGTCCGTGACCGGATCCTGCTGGTGCACCAGCACCACGTCGATGCCCAGCACGTCGGACAACCACGCCGAGGCCAGCGGGTCGGCGCCTGTGGTGCGCCCGATCCAGTCCGAGACGTACGTCGGTCCCGATGTGGGAACAGCGACCGTGAGGGGCTCCTGGCCCCGGGCGTGGAGCAGCAGGGCTCCGTCTTCGGTCAGGCTCGGCCGGATCAGCAGGAGCGCGGGATGTTCGCGGGCCGTTACCTCCTCTCCTGATGGGGTGAGCAGGGCCCAGCGCCGGTCTCCGGCCAGGCCCCACGGCTCGACCACGGCCGAGTCGACGGCGTGCCCGCGTAGCGACTTCACCGGGTATACCCGCAGTGCGGTCAGCTCCATGCCCTGACCGTTTCACGTACGTGCCCGACGTCCGATACCGGCCCGTACGATCTGGACGTGGCGGAGCTGACGGACGAGGAGCTCGAGTTCACCCATCAAGTCTTCGACCTCGCCCGCGAGGGTGCCACCGAGGAGCTGGCCGGATACATCGACGCGGGCGTCCCGGTGAACCTGACCAACAGCAGCGGTGACACCTTGCTGATGCTCGCGGCGTACCACGTGCACACGGGCACGGTCGCCGCGCTTCTCGCTCGTGGAGCGGACCACTCACGGGTCAACGCCAGGGGCCAGACCGCGCTGGCCGCAGCGGTGTTCCGTGACGACGCCGAGATCGTGACCATGCTGCTCGATGCCGGGGCGGACCCGGACCTCGGACCACGGACCGCGGTCCAGGTAGCGCAATTCTTCGACCTGCCTCAGATGGCCGCGCTGCTCGCGGCCCGACGAGCCCCCTCGTAGTACCCACTCAGTGGTCCAGTGGTCGTCTAGTACCCCGAATCGCCGACATGGACGACCACAGGACCGGTGACGTGCGACGCCACCTCAGCCAATCTTGACTCGATCCAGAAAAGGTGGTGGGGTGGTGACAT
>JBDTDW010000119.1:0-7361 GCA_039922855.1 Candidatus Nanopelagicales bacterium
CGCCCGGCCGCCGCGATCCGGTGCTGAGCCGGCACGAAGTCGCGCAGCCCTTGGCGTACGGCTGCGGGCTGAACTCCGAAGGCACGAGCCAGAGCCGCTGCGGCAAGAGCGTTCTCGACGTTGTGCAACGCGAACGGTACGACGTCGTCGAAGCTGGCCAGCTCCTGGGCATTGTCGTGTCGGCCCTCGATGAACGCGCGGTCCACCAAGAACCCGTCGACCACTCCGAGCATCGAGGGACCAGGGATCCCCAGCGTGAAGCCGATGGCGCGGCACCCCTCCACCACGTCGGCCTGTTCCACCATGGTGCGCGTCTGCTCGTCGGCGACGTTGTAGACGGCGGCCACCTGGGTCCGCTCGTAGATCCGGGCCTTGGTGGCGCGGTAGGCCTCGACGTCGCCGAAGAGGTCGACATGGTCGGGCGCGAAGTTCAGGCAGACCGAGGCCAGCGGGCTGACACTGCTCACGACCGGCAGCTGCGGCGCAGCGGCCTCGACGGCGAGCGCGCCGTAAACGTCGCCCTGCATCACGGCGTCGACGGCGGAGTAGCCGATGTTGCCCACGGCCTCGGCACGGATGCCGGAGGCGCGCAGCATCGCGGCGAGCATCAAAGTGGTCGTCGTCTTGCCGTTGGTTCCGCTGATGGTGAGCCAGGGCGCAGCTCCCGGCTCCCGTAGCCGCCACGCCAGCTCGAGCTCACCCCACACCGGGATCCCCCGGGCTTGCACCGACTGGATGATCGCCGCGGACGGGGCAAGGCCTGGGGACACCACGAGCAGGTCGGTGCCGTCCGGCACCACCTCGTCGCCGAGGATCACTCGGACCCCCAGCACCTCGAGGACCGTGCCGCGTTCGCGCTGCCGCTCGGCGTCGTTACGGTCGACGACGAGCACGTCCGCACCGACGGATGCAAGCGCGTCGGCGGCGGCGAACCCGGCGATCCCCAGCCCTGCCACGACGACGTGCAGCGCGGACCAGTCCGAGCCCCGGTGCCACGACGCCAGCCGGCGCGCCGACACGGTCACTGCCGGACCCACTCGGCGTAGAAGAAGCCCAGTGCCGCCGCTATGCAGATGCCCTGGATGATCCAGAACCGGACCACGATCTGGATCTCCGGCCACCCCTTCATCTCGAAGTGGTGGTGCAGCGGGGCCATCCGGAACATTCGTCTCCCTGTGAGCTTGTACGAGCCCACCTGACCGATCACCGACAAGGTGACGATGACGAACAGTCCGCACAGCAGCGGCAGCAACAGTTCGGTACGGCTCAGCACCGCGAGGGCGGCGATCGCCCCTCCCAGTGACAAGGAACCGGTGTCGCCCATGAAGATCTGGGCCGGTGCGGTATTCCACCACAGGAAGCCCAGACAGGCACCGGCGCACGCTGCCGCGAACACGGCCAGGTCCAGCGGATCTCGTACGTCATAACAGCGCGGCTGGTGAAACATGCAGTCGTGGCCGTACTGCCACACAGACAGCAGCGTATAGGCGCAGAACGGGAGCACAGCGGCACCGGCGGCCAGGCCATCCAGCCCGTCGGTCAGGTTGACCGCATTCGTCGTCGCCGTTATCAGGAACCACACCCACAGCACGAACAGCACCGTCGGCAGGACCAGGTGGGAGTCGCGGAAGAACGAGATGGCGTGCGATGCCGGGGTGCGCCCGGACGCGTCGGGGAAGTGCAGGCTGAGCCACGCGAAGACCAGCGCCACCGCGGCCTGACCGAGCAGCTTGGTGCGAGCTCGTACGCCCATGCTGCGCTGCTTGAAGATCTTCAGGTAGTCATCGGCCATGCCCACGACGCCCAGGCCGACCGCGAGGAACAGCGCGAGCATCGCCGAGGCGCTGGGAGCCTTCCACGCGATGACGTGCGCCCCGAGATACCCCAGCACGATCCCACCCAGGATCGCCAGGCCGCCCATGGACGGGGTCCCGAGCTTGCCGGTGTGCTCCGGGTACGGCTCCCCCTCTGTCGAGACACGTATCGCCTGGGCGTAGCCGTGGGCGCGCAGGAAGCGGATCAGCATCGGAGTAGCCACGAGCACCGCGATCAACGAGATGGCCCCGCTGAAGATGACCAGCTTCATCGGGTCCCACCTTGGGATCCAGCGCGCCCGGCAGCAATCAGCGCCGCGGCGACACGGTCCAGACCGATGGTGCGTGATGCTTTCACCAGCACGACATCACCGGGTCGGACCTGTTGGCGCAGCAGTGTTATCGCGTCATCGGCTGTGGGTACGAAGAGGGCACGTGACGAGCCCCTCTGCGTCTGATGACCGGCACTGCCGGCATCCACCGCGGCCTCGCTCACGGCGCCATGGTGGATGCCGGCAGCGCGGGTGCCGACGGTGACCAGGCACCCGATGCCGAGCCTGGAGGCGAACCGGCCGATCTGCTCGTGCTCGGGACCGCTGGACTTCCCGAGCTCGCGCATCTCCCCCAGCACCGCCCAGCTGCGCCGGGCGACGCCGGGTGAGCCGATCCCGGCCATCACCGACAAGGACTCCAGCGCCGAGCGCACCGACTCCGGGCTGGCGTTGTAGGCGTCGTCGATGACCGTGATCCCGGTGTCAGTTTCGGTGACGGCCATCCGGCCCGGACTCTGTCGAACGGCTTCGCTCAGCGCCCGCGCGATGTCGTCCACGGGCATTCCGAGGGCGTCGGCGACCGCCGCGGTGGCCAGCGCGTGCCCGACGACGTGGGCACCTGACGGGCGCAGGGTCACCGCAGCGGAGGCGTCCCCGATCACGAGCCGGAACGAGGCACGGGCGGACCGGTCCAGGATCACGTCGACGGCGCGCACGTCGGCGTCCGGCGCCGTGCCGAACGTGCGGATCCGCGCGGGCGTGCGGGCGGCCATGGCGGACACGAGCTGGTCGTCGGCGTTGAGCACCGCGACACCGCCGGACTCGGCGCCCGGCAGTGCTTCGACAAGCTCGCCCTTGGCCTGCGCGATCGCCTCTCGGGACCCGAACTCACCTATGTGCGCGGTGCCCACCCCGAGGACGACGCCGATCTGCGGGGCGGCGATCCCGGTGAGGTAGCGGATGTGCCCGAGGCCGCGCGCGCCCAGCTCGAGCACGAGGTATGCGGTGCTCCGGTCGCACTCGAGCACCGTCGCCGGCAGCCCGATCTCGTTGTTGAAGGACGCTTCTGGGCACACCGTCGGGCCGAGCCGGCGCAGCACCTGGCCGAGCAGGTCCTTCGTGCCGGTCTTGCCCACCGAGCCGGTGACACCGACAACGGTCGGCCTGCCGTCCGTCCTGAGCCGGCGCAGGACCTCATGAGCGAGCCGGCCCATTGCCACCACCGGGTCGTCCACCACGAGGGTAGGGACGCCGAGCTCGTGTCCGGCCAGGACGGCGACGGCACCGGCCTGCGCGGCAGCGGTCGCGTGGTCGTGGCCGTCGTAGCGCTCACCGAGGATCGCCACGAATAGGTCTCCCGGCCGTACGTTCCGGGAGTCGGTAACCACACGGGTGACGATGGCGCCCAGCGCCGGGTGGCCGTGCGGCGCTGCACCCGTCGCGGCGACCACCTCCGCCACTGTCATGTCGATCATGACGGTGACCCCGTCAAAGCCGCCGCGAGCTCCTCGCCGTCGTCGAACGGGTGGACAACTCCGGCGATGTCCTGACCCTGTTCGTGACCCTTGCCGAGCACGAGCACCACGTCACCGCTGCCGGCCTCGGTGACCGCCCGCTGGATCGCTTGACGCCGGCCGCCGATCTCAAGAACCGTTGCAATGCCGTGGGATCTCGCCAAGGCGCCTTGCAGCACGGCGGCGCGGATCACCGCCGGGTCCTCCGACCGCGGGTTGTCGTCCGTCACGATCACCAGGTCGGCGAGCTCGCTCGCCGCGCGCCCCATCTCCGGTCGTTTGGCCCGGTCGCGGTCACCGCCGCACCCGAGCACCACCACCACGCGCCCGCGGGTGGCCCACCGGGCCGCGGCGATCGCGCGCGAGACCGCCGCCGGGGTATGGGCGTAGTCGACCAGCGCCAGCACTCCGCGGTCCGCGTCGGGATCGGGGACGGTCTGCATCCGGCCCGGCACGCAAGGGCAGCGCCCGATGCCGGCCGCCGCCACCTCCGGATCGACCCCTGTCGACGCGGCGCACGCCAGGGCGCCCAGGGCGTTGGTCGCGTTGAAGTCCCCGGGCAGCCTCACCGACACCGTCAGATCCGCGACGTCGGGCCCGCGGACCCGCAACGTGCTGCCACCGGAGGCCGGCACCGCGTCCACGATGGCCCAGTCGGCGTCGGAGGAGGGGGTCGTGGCGTATGTGGTGACGGGCACCTCGGATTCCTGCCGGAGCCGGCGACCCCAGTCGTCGTCAACGCAGACGATCCCGGCCCGGGCGCGGTGCGGGGTGAACAGGCTCGCCTTCGCCGCGTAGTAGTCGGCCATGTCCCGGTGGAAGTCCAGGTGGTCGTGGGACAGGTTCGTGAAGACGGCCGAGTCGAAAACCAGCCCGTCGACCCGACCCAGGACGAGCGCGTGGCTGCTGACCTCCATCGCCACAGCCGTGACGCCCCGCTCCACCATGAGCGCGAGCAGCGCGTGCACGTCGGTGGCCTCCGGGGTCGTACGAGCAGTGTGGATGTGCTCGCCGTCGATGCGCGTGCCCACGGTGCCGATGACCCCGGTCACGTGTCCGGCGGCGCGCAACGCAGACTCCAGCAGGTAGGACACCGTCGTCTTGCCGTTCGTCCCGGTGACACCGATGAGCAGAAGCCGGTCGCCGGGGTGGCCGTAGGTGCGGGCGGCGACCTGCCCCATCTGGTCCCGCGGCACGTCGACGACGACGAGCGGCAGGCCACAGTCCCCTGCCAGCGCCGCGCCCTGGACATCGGTCAGGATCGCGACAGCACCGCGGGCAGCGGCCCCGGCGGCGAACCTGGCGCCATGAGTCAGTGCGCCCGGCAGGGCCACGAACAGATCACCGGATGCCACGGCGGAGGAGTCGTGGGTGACGCCGGTCACGACAAGCCCGGCGACACCGGACAGGTCGGCCCCCAGGCCCTCGAGCACCCCGCCGGCACCGGTCAACGAGCGCGACGTCGGCGCGGGCCGCAGCGCTTCCGTCACGGCGTCGGGCACGAGCGCAGGCTACGCGAGGTCACCAGGTGGTCCGAAGGTGAGCCGGTGGGCTGCCAGACGGCGTTACCAGCAGCTGCTGCAGCCCGAATGCCATGATCGCCTTGAAGATCGGGCCGGCCAGTACGCCACCGAAGTGGCCGTTGCGAGGGTTCGTGAGAATGACGGCGACGACCAGCTTGGGGTTGTTCGCCGGTGCCATCCCGATGAACGACGAGGTGTAGCCACCGCCCTTGTAGCAGCCGCACGTGGGATTGATGATGTTCGCCGTCCCCGTCTTGCCGGCCACGCGGTAGCCGGGGATGGCGGCGTTCGGCGCGGTGCCCTGGTCCGACACGACGCTCTCGAGCATCTCGCGGACCGTCGTGGCGGTCTGCGGGGTCACGACCTCCGCGCTCGGCGCCGCCGGGGCGGCCTGGTAGGTCCCGTCCGGGAGCAGATAACCCTTGACCAGGCTCGGCGAGACCCGCACGCCGTTGTTGGCGATCGTGGCGTAGACACTTGCCGCCTGGACGGCATTCAACGACAGGCCCTGGCCGAACGCCAACGTGGGGAACGTCGTCGATGACCACGTGGCCGGTGCCGGGACCGATCCGAGATTCTCTCCCGGGAAGCGCAGGCCGGTCGGCTCGCCGATCCCGAACGCCTTGAGGTAGTTGTAGAACGTGCCCCCGCCCACCTTCTCGGCGGTCAGGATGGCCCCGATGTTGCTGGACCGGGCCAGGATGCCCGTCGTCGTCAGTCGCTCCGGGCCGTGAGTGACGTCATCGTGGAACGTATGGCCGCCTCGGTGCAGACCAACCGTGCTCGAGCCATAGGTTGACGCGGGTATCACCATCGGCGTCGTGGCAGTGATCTTTCCCTCGTTGAGTGCCGCAGCCATGGTCATGACCTTGGCGGTCGACCCCGGCTCGAACGCGTCGCTGACCGCCCGGTTGCCCCGATCGGCCGCCACGGTCGCAGTGGGCTTGTTGGGGTCGAACGTCGGCACCGTTGCGAGCGCGAGGATCTGCTGGGTCGCCGGATCCATCACTACGACGGTGCCGCTGTCGGCCTGCGCCACCTTCACGCCTGCCGCGAGGGCCTCCTGCGCCTTCCACTGCAGGTCTCGGTCGATCGTCAGTTCGATGCCGACCCCGGGAACGGCTGGGGTGCCTGACTCAGCCGCGGTCGGTATCTGCTGACCACGGGCTGACCCTTGGTACTGAATGGTTCCTATCGTGCCTGCGAGCTCGGAGTTGAATCCGTACTCGAGGCCGCCGAGCCCGTTGCCTTGCGCCCCGACGAATCCGACGACGTTTGCTGCGACAGATCCCGCAGGGTAGACGCGCACGCTCGAGGCCTCGCTGAAGACGCCCGGGATGTTCAGCGCCTGAACCTTCGCCCAGGTCTGCGGTGTGACGTTCTTGGCGATGTACACGAACCGCCGGGTCCCGGTGAGGCGGACCTGGTAGCTGGCCGGGGCCCCGCCGAGCACCGAGGCCAGCTCGGTCGCGGCGGTCGCCGGATCGGTCACGAGGGTCTGGTCCGCGGTGATGTTGTCGGCGTCCACGGTGGTGGCCAGCGCGACTCCGTTGCGGTCCGTGATCTCCCCGCGCTGGGCGGGCACCGAGAGGGTGCGGGTGCGGTCCTTGATCCCGGCAGCGGCGAGGGCGGGCCCCTGGATCGTCTGGATCTCCACGACCCGTACCGCCACCACCGACAGCATCGCAAGCACCACGACCTGCACGACGCGCAGCCGGAACCGCGGATCCCCGGGGCGGAACCGGCGCGCCGGCCGCGCCGGCCCGCGCCCGCCGCCGGAACCGGGCCGAGTCGGGGCCGGGCGGTTCGGTGTGCGTACCGAGCTCATCGGACAGCCCCTGCCGTGGGACCGGCCTTGGGCGTGGTCGCTGGCGTGGGTGTAGCTGCCTTCACCTTGGCCGCGCGGGCGGGTGATGCCAGCGCCGCCCCGTCGGTCGTAGTCGACGTACTGACACCAGGGGAACCCGGGACCGCTGCCACGTTCACGGCGCCGTCCGAGGTACCTGCGGGCACCGCTGCCGCGACCGGCGCGAGGGCAGGGCGCGGGCTGGCCGCCGGAGCGGGGTGGCCGAGGATGGCACCGTCGGACAGGCGCAGGAAGGCCGGTGAGGTGACGGGGACCATGCCGAACTTGGTGGCTTGTCGCGCCATGGCATCTGGTGACTCGTTGCGGGCGACGTAGAGCAGCAAGGCCTGTTGGGAGACCTGCAGCTGTTGCTGCTGCTGGGAGAGCGACTG
>JBDTDW010000120.1:0-11447 GCA_039922855.1 Candidatus Nanopelagicales bacterium
GGCCGTGGCTGAGGGTCTCCACCAACGTCGGGTACCCCACGAGCACCGCGACGACCCCGACGAGGGCCAGCGCCGCCGTGAGGGCCGGGTCGAGCCCCGTGCTTGCCCAGGCGGCGAGCACGCTCACCAGGATCAGCAGGGGCACCTGGACCAGCAGGTCGATGGCGAGGGCCAGTGTGCGCGAGGGGAGCTGGGCCACCCGCAGGTCCAGCGCGACCGCCTCGCCGATGACCGGGACAGCATCGGTCGGGTCACCATCGAGCGGGTTCACGGCACTAGTGTCTCGGTCGACCGCCCGCGCCGAGCCGGAAGGGGCAACGACGTGGACACGGACGCCTTCGTGGCGGCGCACCAGGCGAAGTGGGCCCGCCTCGACGAGCTCTCCCGACGGCATTCCCTGACAGGTGCCGAGGCGGACGAGCTGGTCGACCTGTACCAGCGCAGCGCCACCCACCTGTCGGTGCTGCGCTCGGCGTACCCCGACCCCTCACTGCTGGGTCGGCTGTCCCAGAGCATCGCGCGCGCCAGGTCCGCGGTCACCTCGGCGCACACCACGGCCTGGAGCGACCTGTCCCGGTTCGTGCTGCGCTCCTTCCCAGCGGCCGCGTACCGCGCCCGCTGGTGGTGGCTCGGGGTCGCCGTGGCATCGATCATCGTGGCGACCGCGATCGGGTGGTGGGTGGCGGTCAATGCCGATGTGCAGTCCGCCGTCGCGACGCCGGAGGACATCTCGGCGCTGGTCAACCACGACTTCGCGACGTACTACTCCTCCAACCCTGCGAGCTCGTTCGCGACCCAGGTCTGGACCAACAACGCCCGGGTCGCCGCGCTGTCGCTGATCGGCGGCGCTTGCCTGTGCCTGCCGGCGGCGTACGTGCTCTGGCAGAACGCCGCGAACGTCGGCCTGGTCGGCGGGCTGATGGCCTCGGCCGGGCGCCTGGACCTGTTCTTCGGGCTGATCCTTCCGCACGGGCTGCTCGAGCTGACCGCTGTGTTCCTGGCCGCCGGGGCCGGCATCCGGGTCGGCTGGCAGATCATCGACCCCGGGCGTCGCCCGCGGTCGGTGGCGCTGGCCACGGAGGGCCGGGCCGCGGTCACGATCGCGCTGGGGCTGGTCGTGGTGCTGCTGGTGAGCGGGGTGGTGGAGGCGTTCGTCACCCCGTCGCCGCTGCCGACGTGGGCTCGCATCAGCGTCGGGGCGCTGGTGTGGCTGGCGTTCCTGACGTACGTCGTGGTCCTCGGGCGGCGCGCGATCGCCGAGGGGGAGGACGGCGACCTGCGCGGTGCCGGTCTGGAGACCGACGTGCTGCCGGACGCCGGCTGAGCCGACCGGCTCGCGGAACTCAGTCCTGCCGTCCGCGTTGCCGATGCTGGATCCAGGGCCGGTGCCGCACCGGTCGAAGGAGGCACCGTCATGGCGCTGCTGCAGGGCTCGGCCGCACCGGACTTCACGCTGCCCGGATGGGACGGCTCGATGCCCCACACCTACACGCTGTCCCAGCGCGAGCCCGGTCCGATGGTGCTGGCGTTCTACCCCGGGGACGAGCGCGTCGTGTGCACCCGTCAGCTGTGCTCGTACTCCGACCGCCTGGCCGAGCTGCACGAGTACGACGCCGCCGTGTGGGCGATCTCCCCGGACAGCGTGCCGGCGCACCGGGACTTCGCCGCTGCGCGCCGGCTGGCGATGCCGCTGCTGTCCGACCCGGCCAACGCCGTGGCCCGCAGCTACGGCGTGCTCGGCCCGTTCGGGCTGCGACGCTCGGTGTTCGTGATCGACCGTGCCGGCCAGATCGCGTGGCGCTGGGCCGCCACGGTGAACCTCACGTTCCCAGGTCTTGACGAGGTACGTCGAGCCCTGGGTCGTACCGGCGCCACGGCCGAGCGAGGTCGCACCCGCGCTTCATCGCCACGGTGAACGGCCGGGGCCCGGACGAGGTACGTCCGGTCCCCGGCCGTACCGGTCCTACAGCCGACCCGAGGCCTTGAGCGCGAGGTAGCGGTCGGCCAGGTCCGGGCCGAGCTGGTCCGGTCCGGCGTCGACCAGCTCGACTCCCAGGGCCGTGAGCTGTGCCGCGGTACGTTCCCGTGCCGCAAGTGCCGCCGACCCCGCGGCCCGGTCGTACACGGCGGCGGCGTCCCCGCGGGCCCGCGCCATCTGCTGCAACCGTGGGTCCTGCACCGAGGCGAGTACGACGAGGTGGCGGGTGGTCAGCGCTGGCAGGACCGGGAGCAGCCCCTCGGTCATCGCGGCCGGTTCGAGCGGGGTGAGCAGCACGACGAGGGCCCGCTGGCGCACGCGGGCCTGCACGGCGCCGACCAGCCCGACGGCGTCGGTCTCGACCAGCTCGGGCTCGACGTACGTCAGCGCCCCGGCGATCCGGGCCAGCAGGTTCGCCCCCCCTGAGCCGCGGACGTCGGCACGCACGGCACGGTCGTACGCCAGCAGGTCGACCCGGTCCCCGGCGCGGGAGGCCAGCGCGGCGAGCAGCTGGGCGGCGTCCATGGCGGCGTCCAGGCGCGTCCCGTCCCCGATCCGGCCGGCGGAGGTGCGCCCGCAGTCCACGACGATCACGACCCGCCGATCGCGCTCGGGGCGCCAGGTACGCACCATCACGTCAGCCGTACGCGCCGTCGCGCGCCAGTCGATGGACCGTACGTCGTCCCCGGCGACGTACTCGCGCAACGAGTCGAACTCCGTGCCCTGGCCTCGCACCATCACCGCGGTACGCCCGTCGAGCTCGCGCAGCCTGGCCAGCCGGGAGGGCAGGTGCTTGCGGGACGGGAACGCCGGCAGCACGCGTACCGCCCAAGGGACCCGATGCGAGCCCTGCCGCCCGACCAGGCGCAGCGGCCCGAGCGAGCGGACGGTGACCCGGTCCGGGCGGCGCTCGCCGCGCCGGCTCGGGACCAGATGCGTGTCGATCCGGGTGATCCGGTCCGCGGCGACGTCGAGCCGGTGCCGGGTCAGCCGCGCGCCGGCGGAGGGTACCCAGGCGTCCCGTACCTGGCCGCGTACCGTTCGCCGACCCGCGTTGCGCACCGTCAGCGTCACCGTGACCGGCTCCCCGAGACGGGTGGAGGTGGCACCGGTACGGGAGAGCTGCAGCGGGCGTACCGCACCGGCCAGCGCGACGTCGAGGACGGCAAGGGCGAGCAGCGCCCCGTCGACCGCCAGCAACGCCCCCCAGGACCGGACCCCGACCCCGACCAGGACCGTCACGGCGAACACCAGAGCAGCGAACCGGGAGGTCACGATCACCCGGCACCCACCCAACCCCTGACGTTGCTGGCGTGGTGGTCGTTCACCGACCCGATGTGGCGGGATGGACGACCACCCGGACAGTGTCGTCGGGGACGGTGACTTCGGGGCCAGGGAGATTGGGTCATCGGGGGACGGCGACGGTGGCGAGGATGCCTTCCAGGACGGCGTCAGGGGTGATGCCCTCGAGCTCGGCGGTGGGCAGCAGCTGGATGCGGTGGCGCAGGGCGGGTCGGGCCAGGGCCTTGACGTCGTCGGGGGTCACGTAGTCGCGCCCAGCCAGCCAGGCCCAGGCGCGGGCGCTGCGCACCAGCGCGATCGCGCCGCGGGGGGAGACCCCGAGCCGCAGCGAAGGGGAGGTACGGCTGGCACGCACGATGTCCACGACGTACGCGACGACCTCGGGCGCCACCTGCACCGTGGCCACCCCGGCCCGGGCGGCAGCCAGGTCGTCGATCGTTGCGACCGGGCGAACGCCGGCGCCGGCGAGGTCGCGGGGGTCGAAGCCGGCGAGGTGGCGGGTCAGCACCGCGAACTCGTCGTCCCGGCCAGGCAGCGGCACGGTGAGCTTGAGCAGGAACCGGTCCAGCTGCGCTTCGGGCAGCGGGTACGTCCCTTCGTACTCGACCGGGTTCTGGGTCGCGGCGACCACGAACGGGTCCGGAAGCGGGCGCGGCGCGCCATCGACACTGACCTGGCGCTCCTCCATCGCCTCCAGCAGCGAAGCCTGTGTCTTCGGTGGTGTCCGGTTGATCTCGTCGGCGAGCAGCAGGTTCGTGAACACCGGGCCCGGTCGGAAGGAGAACTGCGAGGTACGGGCGTCGTACACGAGCGAGCCGGTGACGTCGCCGGGCATGAGGTCCGGCGTGAACTGGATCCGGGTCGACTGCACCGACAGGGCGGCCGCGAGGGTACGTACCAGCAGGGTCTTGGCCGTGCCGGGGACCCCCTCGAGCAGGACGTGGCCCCGGCACAGCAGGGCGATCACCAACCCGGTGACCGCGGCGTCCTGGCCCACGACCGCCTTCGCGACCTCGGCCCGCAGTGCCAGCAGCGCGGCCCGCGGGTCGCCCGGTCCGGGCAGGTCCGTGGGCGCCATCGTCGGGGCCGGTGCCGCGGCCCACCCCGGCCGGGGGTCGTCGCCAGCACCGGTGGAGGGAACGGGGGAGCTGTCCGTGGTCACGGTCGGCGTACCTGCCTCTCGAGGCTGTCCAGGTCGTCCGCGAGCCGCACCAGCGCGGCGTCGTCGGTGGGTTCGGCGGGGTCGAGCAGGGCCAGCACCTCGGCCGACCCGCGGCCGGTGCGCTCGGCCACCGCGCGGACCACATCATCGGTCGTGGCCGTCGATGGCAACCGCAGGTCGTGGCTCAGGCGCCGTCGCGACGACTGCGCCAGGACATCGGCCGCGTGCCCTCGATCCTGCGAGCGACGGTACAGGCGGGACAGGCCCTCGATCGCCTCGGCCGCTCGTACCGTCACCGGCAGCGGCTCGCGCACGACCGGACCGAAGCGCCGCCCGCGGGCGTACGCCAGCACCAGCACCCCGATGACGAGCTGGATCAGCACCCACGGCACCCAGGGGGGAAGGACGTCGTCCAGCGAGGGCCGCTCACCTGCCTGCGCCGAGAACAGCGGGTCGGCGATCGTGGGGTTCCACCACACCAGGACCCGGTCGCGCCCCAGCACCGCGGTGGCGAGCGCGGCGTTCCCGTCCGAGGCCAGGTCTGCATTGGTCAGCATGTCGCCGGTGCCGAGCAGGGTGAGCGACTCGGTGACGCTGCCCGGCAGACCGTCGGTCCCCGCCGGCAAATCCAGCACGCTGGCGTCGTAGCAGCTCTGCGCGCTCGCGACCTGGAAGCGCACACCGCCGGTCAGGGCGCCGCCGGCGCGGACGGCGGGGGCCCATGTGCAGGCGGGGTCGCGTACCTGGACCGGCAGGCCGTCGGTGATCGGCGCCTGGCTCGGCCAGGGACCAGCGGTGTCGGGCACCGAACCGATCAGGACCACGTGGTTGACGGGGATGTCGCTCAGTGCTTGCCCCATGCGCGATGACAGCAGCCCCGGATCGGTGACCAGCAGCGTGCTACCGGCGCCCGCGGCACGCAACGCGTCCGCCGCCGCCTGCGCCCCTACGACGGGGACGACCTGCACGCCCTGGCCCTCGAGTACGTGCGCGAGGGCGCGCGAGCCGCTGGGGTCGACCGCCGCCGGGTCGAGGCGTCCGGTGGCGCGGTTGCTCCCGGCGTAAGCCAGCAACCCGACGACGACCAGCACGAGCAGGACCGTCCCGACCATCAGACGGTTGCGGCGTACTCGGTCGCGCAGCGTCGGGTCCAGCGAGCTCGTCGCCGCTCCCGAGGCGGCTTTGTCAGCGGAGGTGTCCGCAGCCAGGTCAGCGGCCGGAGCGCGCCCAGTCATCGCGGCACCTCGGTGAACCGGTCCGCGGCCCGTCCGGCCCGCGCCGGCGCCGCCGGCCGGCCCGCGGCGACGTCGCGGTCCAGCGCAACGAGCGCCCGGTACGCCGCCGGGTCCCCGGTCCGCCCGCCGTAGCTCACCTCGTCGAAGACCCGCGCACCGTCGCGCAACCGGGCTGCCAGGCCCGGCAGGACCGCCCCACCGGCGGCCGCGGCTTCATCGGCGGTGCGCCCGGCCCGTACGTCGAGCAGGCCGCGCTCCTCCAGGTCGCGGACGACGGCCCGCAGCCGCTCCCGTACCGCTTCGGGCCAGTCCTGACGCCCGGCGGCGGTGTCGGCTCGGCGGCGGTGCTCGGCGGCGTGCAGCCCGAGCTCGGTGAGGTCGAACACAGATCGGTCCGATCCGGCGGTCCGGCGCACCGGGCCCATCCGCCAGCGCACCACGGCGAATCCGGCCACCACCAGGACGACAAGGGCGAGCACGCCCAACCAACCTCCGGGACTGTTGTCACTCACCTGCGCGATGCCCGCGGTGATCTTGTCGAGCAGCCACTGCAGCAGGCGAAGCAGGATGGGTTGGTCGGACTGGTGGTACGCGGGGTCGGTCAGCTCGCGCCGAGCCAGCTCGGCGGCCTGTGCCCGGCCCAAGGTGACGGGCGGCTCTGCAGCCACAGTGCCCAGCAGTGCCGGCAGTGCCGGCAGGGCCAGCAGTGCCGGCAGCATCGCGGACTCAGCCGAGCCCGGCGGCGCGGCCGAGCTCGATGTCCAGCGCCTCGCGCCGGATCCGCTGGTCGACGTACTGCAGGGCTGTCACACCGGCCATGAACGGCATCGTGACAAGGCTCGACACGAACGTGCCCAGCCCGATGGCGGCGAACGTGAGCCACCACAGCCCACCGGTCGAGGGGAACGCGACGCCCAGGACCACACCGCCGATCGCGAATGGCACGGTCAGCACCTGTCCGACGATGCTGGCGATGATCTGCGCGAGCAGGTAGATGCCGAAGATGCGCCACCAGTTGCCCGAGACCAGCCGGGTGGAGCGGCGCAGCGCGGTCCTGGCCCCGGCCTTCTCCAGCATCACCACGACCGGGGCCAGCAGGAACCGGATCGCAAGCCACAGGGAGCAGACCATGGCGGCGGCCCCTACCACGAGCCCGAGCAGGATTCCGAGCGCGAGGTTGGCACTGCCGACCAAGATGCCCAGCACGACCGCGACCGCGATCCCGCCCATCCCGACTCCGCCGACGATCAGCCCGATCAGGATTGTCAGCCGGATCAGCGTCCAGAGCCGGGGTCGCGCGGCCCGCCATGCCTGGCCGGCGCTCATCCGGCGTCCCAGGACCGCCTGGCCCACCACGACGGTCAGCAGTCCGGTGGCCAGGATGCTCACCGGGATGGAGAGCAACAGCGCAACGACCGTGGTGATGTCCTGGCCGCCGCTGAACAGCGCGGTCGGGTCGGCATTGGGGTCCGTCGCGTCGGACAGGTTCGAGCCGAGGGAGGACAACGACCGGAACGAGGCCAGGTTGGCCACGAACGAGAGCACCACCAGGATCAGCGACAGGGCGGCCGAGATCCCCAGGACGGTGCGCGGGTTCCGGCGGACGTAGCCCAGGGCACCGTCCAGGATGTCCGAGACCCCCATCGGGCGCAGCGCCACGATGCCGGGCCGGGGGGCCTGCGGCGGCGGTGCCCAGTTGCTGTACTGCGGCCCGTAGCCAGGAGGCGGGAACCCAGGCGGCCCGTATCCAGGCGGCGGGAACCCAGGCGGCCCGTAGCCAGGCGGCGGGGATCCGGCAGCGCCGTACCCTGGTGGCGCGACTGGGCCTGGAGCGGCGGCCGGACCGGTGGGCGACGTCCAGCCACCGGCCGGGTTCCAGCCCGGGTTCGGGTCGGGATGATCGCTCACGTACGTCCTCGTCTGCCGGTGTTGGCGCATCGTGTCACGAACCGAGGGACCGAAACACGCAGCGTGACCGCTGGAACCGAATGTCCGGCCCGGTACGTCACTCCATCAGACCAGGATGCGTCCGGCATGCCACCATTCGCCGCAGGACGGATGGGGAACAGGACGGTGTCACCATGAACGCGATGAAGGGCCGAGTGCTGGTCGTCGACGACGACACGGCGTTGGCGGAGATGCTCGGGATCGTGCTTCGCAGCGAGGGCTTCGAGGCGATGTTCTGCTCCGACGGCAACCAGGCGCTGTCGGCGTTCCGCGAGTGCCGTCCGGACCTCGTCCTGCTCGACCTGATGCTGCCCGGCCGCGACGGCATCGACGTCTGCAGGGCGATCCGCGCCGAGTCCGGCGTCCCGATCGTCATGCTGACGGCCAAGACCGACACCGTGGACGTCGTGGTGGGGCTCGAGAGCGGGGCCGACGACTACGTCATGAAGCCGTTCAAGCCCAAGGAGCTCATCGCCCGGGTGCGCGCCCGGCTACGACAAACCGGTGACGGCAGCCAGGAACAGCTCGAGATCGGAGATCTCGCCATCGACGTCGCCGGACATTCGGTACGCCGCGACGACGAGGCGATCTCGCTGACCCCGCTGGAGTTCGACCTGCTCGCGGCCCTGGCCCGCAAGCCTCGGCAGGTGTTCAGCCGGGAGGTGCTGTTGCGTGACGTCTGGGGCTACCAGCACGCAGCCGACACCCGACTGGTCAACGTCCACGTGCAGCGGCTGCGGAGCAAGATCGAACACGATCCCGAGCGGCCGCAGATCGTGATCACCGTCCGGGGGGTCGGTTACAAGGCCGGCCCGCCGTGACTGGTTCATCGGTGACACTGGTCTCATGAAACGCCCCACCGCGATCCGCAACGTGGTCGTGGACGCCCTCGGTACAGCGGTGCGCCCGGCGACCTCGTTGTGGCGCGGTTCCCTGACGCTGCGGGTCGTGTCGACCACGCTGCTGCTCTCGCTGGTCTTCGTCGGGCTGGCCGGTGCGCTCATGCTCAGCCGGATCACCTCCGGCCTGCTCGATGCCAAGGAGCGATCCTCGCTGGGGGAGGCGACGGCGGGCCTTAACGAAGCCGTGCAGGCGCTGGGCGCCGGCGACTTGACCACGACGCCGGAGAGTCGGGTGGACCCGGTGGTGAGAAACCTCGGCGAGCGCGCCGGCAACCCGGGGCTGTACTACGTGGTGCTGCTGGCCACGCCGCCCATGCCCGGCGACGCGATCCAGCGCACGCCCTACCTGGTCGCACAGTCCAGCGTCCCCGCGGCGCTGCGGACGGCGGTGCAGCACGGTGGCACCCAGGCCTGGACCTACCACGAGATCAGTTACACCGACGGCAGCACCGTTCCCGGACTGATCGTCGGCTCGCGGCTCAACGTCGCAACGCTGGGACCGTACGAGCTCTACTACCTGTTCCCGCTCACGAACGAGCAGGACACGCTCGACCTGGTCCGCCGGACCGTCCTGGGGGTCGGTGCGCTGCTGGTCCTCATGCTCGGTCTGATTGCGTACGTCGTCACCCGGCAGGTCGTGTCCCCGGTGCGGATAGCCGCCCAGACCGCGGCCCGGCTCTCCGCAGGCCACCTCACCGAGCGGATGAAGGTGAAGGGTGAGGACGACCTGGCCAAGCTCGCCACCTCCTTCAACGACATGGCAGCGAGCATGCAGGAGCAGATCGGCCGGCTCGAGTCGCTCTCTCGGCTGCAACAGCGATTCGTGTCCGATGTCAGTCACGAGCTGCGGACCCCGCTCACCACGATCCGGATGGCCGCCGACGTGCTGTTCGAGGCGCGCCAGGAGTTCAACGGTGCGACCGGGCGATCTGCGGAGCTGCTGCAGACCCAGCTGGACCGCTTCGAGGCGCTGCTGTCGGACCTGCTGGAGATCAGCAGGTTCGATGCCGGTGCGGCCGTCCTGGACGTCGAGGCGATCGACCTGCGCGACCTGGCGCGCACAGCGGTGGAGTCTGCGATGCCGCTCGCCGAGCGTCGCACCTGCCAGCTCGACCTGTTGGTGACGGCCCGGCCGGTCATGGTGGAGGCGGACCCGCGTCGCATCGACCGGGTCCTGCGCAACCTGATCGTCAACGCGATCGAGCACGGCGAGGGAGCGAAGGTAATCGTCACCGTGGCACTGGACGACGCGGCGGGGTCTGCCGCGATCGGCGTCCGGGACCACGGGGGCGGGCTTCGGCCTGGGGAGTCCTCCCTGGTGTTCAACAGATTCTGGCGCGCCGACCCGGCACGGGCACGGTCCACGGGCGGCACGGGGTTGGGCTTGTCGATCGCGTACGAGGACGCCCGACTGCACGGTGGCTGGCTGCAGGCGTGGGGCGCGCCCGGGGCCGGTACCCACATGCGCCTCACGTTGCCCTGCACCCAGGGCGTCCCGTTCCTGACCTCCCCGATCCCGCTGGAGCCGCAGGACGCCCTGGCGCTGTCGGCGCGCCGGCTGGCCCCGTACGTCGTCGGGCGCCGCATCGACCCCTCGACCCGTCCCACGGCGACGGACGGCGCGAACGGCGCGGTCGGTACGAGCGGCGCGGCCTCGGTACCGTCGCCGGACTCCAGCGCGGGGGTGCGGTAGTGAGCGGCGTCCGGCCCGCCCGGACCTGGGGGCGCAGCGGCGTGCTGCTGGCCGCGGCGGCGACGGTCCTGGCCGGCTGCGCGACGATCCCGACGTCCGGCCCGATCCACGTCGAGGGCCCGGCGGTCGCGATCGACAACCAGGAGCTCATCTACCGTGCCATCCCGCAGCCACCGCAGTCCGGGATGAGTCCGGAGGCGCTGGTCCAGGGGTTCATCGCGGCGTCGAGCTCGGCCGGTGACGGCTATGTCGTGGCCCGGCAGTTCCTCACGCCAACGGCGGCCGCGAGCTGGAACCCGCTGAGTCAGGTCCAGGTCTATGACAACTCCGGCACCCAGACCCAGACCCGTTTGAACGCCCCGGCGTCGGTGTCGGTGACGGTCACCGGGACCGAGGACGGGGTGATCGGGGCGGACGGCGGGTTCCTGGTCGCCAATGCCGGAAAGACGTTCCAGGTCGGTTATCGGCTGGTTCGGGTGGGCAACGACTGGCGGATCGCGTCCCTGCCGGACGGGCTGGTCCTGGGCACCGGGGACATCGAGCGGGAGTTCCGCACGTACAACCTGTACTTCTTCGACCCGACTTTCTCTGTGGTCACCCCCGACGCGGTGACGGTGCCGGTCACGGGGGCAGGCGCGGCGACGGTCCTGGTGAACAGCTTGCTCAGCGGGCCCACGAGCTGGCTGGCACCCGCGGTAAGGACCGCGTTCCCGGTCGGGACGACGCTCACCCTGCACTCGGTGCCCGTCGTGTCCGGAGTGGCCCAGGTTGACCTGTCTTCCCAGGTGCTGGAGGCCGACGACCAGTCCCGGCAGGAGCTTTCGGCGCAGCTGGTCTGGACCCTGCACCAGCTCCCGAACGTGACGGGGGTGGCGATCACCGTCGGTGGTCAGCCGCTGCCGATCCCCGGCGTCGTCGGTCCGGTGCAGTCCGTGCAGTCCTGGCAGCGGTACGACCCGGACGCTGCGGGGTCGACGGGTGATGCGTACGCGGCCGCGGCCACCGGACTGATCCAGATCGGTGCCGACGGGCGGTTCCAGCGAGTCGCAGGGGGGGTCGGCCACGGTAAGCCGCTCTTGATCTCTCCGGCGGTATCCCTGGACGGCAAGACGGTCGCCGGGATCACAGAGGACCGGCGCCAGCTGTGGACGCAGCTGGTCGCCGGGGAGACCCCGCCGCTCCTCGTCGGCCGCGGCACCGACCTGTCCCGAGCCAGCTTCGACCGCAC
>JBDTDW010000121.1:0-8183 GCA_039922855.1 Candidatus Nanopelagicales bacterium
TGCACGTCGAACTGTTCGGCCCAGTCCATGCCCAGCGCGGGCATGTCGAGACGCACGGTGGTCTCCCGCACGGCGTGCGGGTCGAGGTTGACGACGACGAGCACCGTGTCGGTCGGGGTGTCGGCCGGCATGCCCGGCGCCGGGTCGAGGCGCTTCGAGAAGCAGATGACGCCCTCGTTGTCGCTGGCGTGGAAGCGCAGGTTGCGCAGGTGGTGCAGCGCCGGGTGATCCCGGCGGATCTCGTTGAGCCGGGTGAGATAGCCGGCGAGCGGTGCGTGCGACCAGTCGCGCGGCCGGTACTGGTACTTCTCGGAGTCGAGGTACTCCTCGCTGCCCGGCCGGACGGCCACGTGCTCGTACAGCTCGAACCCCGAGTAGACCCCCCACGTGGGAGAGAGCGTCGCGGCCAGCGTGGCCCGGATCGCGAACGCCGCTGGGCCGCCGTACTGCAGGTAGGCGCTGAGGATGTCGGGGGTGTTGACGAACAAGTTGGGTCGCATGCTCGCGGACAGGGGACCGGCGAGCTCACGCAGGTATTCCTCGAGCTCCCACTTCTCGTTGCGCCAGGTGAAGTAGGTGTACGACTGCTGGAAGCCGATCTCCCCGAGCAACCGCATCATGGCCGGCCGGGTGAACGCCTCGGCGAGGAACAAGACGTCCGGGTCGCTCGCGTTGACCTCCCAGATGAGGCGCTCCCAGAACGCGACAGGCTTTGTGTGCGGGTTGTCGACCCGGAAGATTCTTACCCCATGGGTCATCCAGTGCTGCACCACCCGCAGCACCTCCGCGTAGAGGCCTTCGGGGTCGGTGTCGAAGGACAGGGGGTAGATGTCCTGGTACTTCTTGGGAGGGTTCTCGGCGTAGGCGATGCTGCCGTCGGCACGCCGCAGGAACCACTCGGGATGCTCGCTGACCCACGGATGGTCCGGGGAGCACTGCAACGCCAGGTCCAGCGCCACCTCCATGCCGAGCTCGCCGGCTCGCCGCACGAAGGAGTCGAAGTCGGCCTGGGAACCGAGGCCGGGGTGGATCGCGTCGTGGCCGCCGTCGGGGGACCCGATGGCCCACGGCGACCCGGGGTCATCCGGGCCTGCGACCGTGGAGTTGTTGGGGCCCTTGCGAAAGGATGTTCCGATGGGATGGATCGGCGTGAGATAGACGACGTCGAAGCCCATCTCGGCGATCGCCGGCAACCGCTCGGCGGCGGAGACGAACGTGCCGGAGCGCGGGGGGTCCAGGCTGGCACCCTCCGAGCGTGGGAAGAACTCGTACCATGACCCGACCAGGGCGCGCTCGCGCTCGACGCGGATCGGGTGGGCACTCGACTCGGTCACCGCGACCCGCAGCGGGAAGGATTCCAGCAACCCGAGCACGTCCGGGGTCATCACCGCGGTGAGGCGCTCGACGGGGTCGGCGGCGGGGTCGCGCAGCCGGGCCACGGCCGCCTTGAGCGGGTCCCTGACCCGGCCCCGGGGCAGTCCCTTCAGGGCCTGTGCGAGCAGGGCCGAGCCCTCCGTCAGCTCGAGCTCGGCATCGAGCCCTGCGGGGACCTTGATCTGCGCGCGCAGCAGCCAGGTCAGGACCGGGTCGGTCCACGCCTCGACCGTGAACGTCCAGTCACCGAGCCCGTCCGGGCGCACCCACGCGCTACGCCGATCCGTGCCGGGGACCTGCAGCAACAAGGTGATGCGCGACCTGACGGTTCCGGCCGGGTCGCGCAGCACGACCTGCGCGCCGAGCGCGCCGTGGCCGTCCCCGACGATGGTGGCCGAGACCGGCAACGCCTCACCCACGACGGCCTTGACCCCACGTCCGTAGGCCAGGACCGGGGCCACGTCCTCGATGCCGATGCGCCCAGTAGTGGAGCGCCTCGGCCCGGGCGCCGGGGCGGCGTCCGGGCTCACGGTGGCGTTGCGCCGGGCAGACATCCCCGCGAGCCTAGCGACCGAGCACGACACGCACGTGCGCTCCGACGCCTGGATGCGGTGAAGCCACCCCGGGCGGTTAGGTTGCCATGCGTGAAAGCGATCCGGCGGTTCACCGTCCGTACCGTTCTGCCTGAGAGTCTGGCCGCACTCGGCGAGCTCGCCCAGAACCTGCGCTGGTCATGGCACCCGCAGACCCAGGACCTCTTCGAACGCATCGATGCCGCTTGCTGGCGTGTGGTGATGCACGACCCGGTCCAGCTGCTCGGCGAGGTCCCTCCGGCGCGCTGGGCCGAGCTGGAGCAGGACGAGGACTTCGCCTCCCACCTGGCGTGGGTGCATTCCGGCCTGCAGGACTATCTGCACGGCAAGCGGTGGTACCAGGAGCTCGGTGACCGGACGCCGCGAGCGATCGCGTACTTCTCACCGGAGTACGGCATCTCCGAGGTGCTGCCCCAATACTCCGGTGGTCTGGGGATCCTGGCCGGGGACCACCTCAAGACGGCCAGCGATCTCGGGGTCCCGATCATCGGGGTCGGGCTGTTCTACCGCTCTGGCTACTTCCGGCAGTCGCTGTCCAGCGATGGCTGGCAGCTCGAGACCTACCCCGTGCTCGACCCGGATGGGCTGCCACTGTCCCTGCTGCGTGAGTACGACGGCACCCCGGCGGTGGTGAGCTGCGGGTTGCCCGGCGACCGTGTCGTGAACGCGCACGTGTGGCGCGCCGACGTCGGCCGGGTCCCCTTGCTGCTGCTGGACTCCGACGTCGAGACGAACGGTCAGGCCGAGCGCGATATCACCGATCGCCTTTACGGCGGCGGCGGTGAGCACCGGCTGCAGCAGGAGATGCTGCTCGGCGTCGGCGGGGTCCGTGCGCTGCGGGCGTTCAGCCGGATCACCGGTGCGCCCGAGCCGGAGGTCTTCCACACGAACGAAGGGCACGCGGGCTTCCTCGGGCTCGAACGCATCCGCGAGCTTGTGGCCGACGGCGGGCTCTCGTTCGACGAGGCCAGGTGCGCGGTCCGGGCGGGGACGGTGTTCACCACGCACACTCCGGTGCCTGCGGGGATCGACCGCTTTCCCCGCGAGCTCGTCGCCGAGTACTTCGGTGGCTCGAACACGACCGCAGGCCTGCCGGTCGAGCGCATCCTCGACCTCGGCGCGGAGTCGTTCCCGGGTGGCGACCCGACAGTGTTCAACATGGCGGTGATGGGACTGCGCCTGGGCCAGCGCAGCAACGGTGTGAGCTTGCTGCACGGTGAGGTGAGCCGGGAGATGTTCGCCGGCGTCTGGGAGGGCTTCGACGCCGACGAGATCCCGATCGGATCGGTGACGAACGGGGTCCACGCCGCGACCTGGGTGGCCCGGGAGGTCCAGGCGCTGGTGGGCGGCAGCAACGACCCGGGGTCGATCGGGGAAGCCGCCAGTTGGCAGGACTTCGCCTCGGTCGCGGACGAGCCCATCTGGTCGACCAAGCGGATCCTGCGCCAGCATCTGGTGCATGACGTACGTCGGCGCCTGCGAGAGGCCTGGGTGGTCCGGGGCGCCGCGGACGCGGAGCTCGGGTGGGTCGAGGGCGTCCTGGACCCCGATGTGCTGACCATCGGGTTCGCGCGCCGGGTCCCGTCGTACAAGCGGCTGACGCTGATGCTGCAGGACCCCGACCGACTCCGGGGGTTGCTGCTGCACCCGGATCGTCCGATCCAGCTCGTCATCGCCGGCAAGTCGCACCCCGCCGACGACGTCGGCAAGAAGCTGATCCAGCAGCTCGTGGAGTTCGCCGACGACCCGGCGGTCCGTCACCGAATCGCGTACCTCCCCGACTACGACATCGACATGGCACGGGTGCTGTACCCCGGTTGCGACGTCTGGCTCAACAACCCGCTGCGGCCCCTCGAGGCCTGTGGCACATCTGGCATGAAGGCCGCGCTCAACGGAGCACTGAACCTGTCGATCCTCGACGGCTGGTGGGACGAGTGGTACGACGGCGAGAACGGCTGGGCCATCCCGACCGCGGACGGTGTGACCGATCCGGACCGCCGGGACGACCTGGAGGCGGCGGCGCTGTACGACCTCGTCGAACGCAGCGTCGCGACCACCTTCTACGACACCGATGCCGACGGCCGGCCCGCCCGATGGATCTCGATGCTGCGACATACGCTCAGCACTCTGGGCCCGAAGGTTCTCGCCTCCCGTATGGTCCGCCAGTACGTCTTCGACCTGTACGACCCGGCGGCGCAGAGCTCCCGGCTCGTCCTGGCCGACGGTGCGGCCGAGGGGCGCCGGCTGGCGGCTTACGAGGCGCGTGTCGTCTCGTCGTGGCGGCGCGTCGAGGTCCAGCACGTGGAGGCCGTCGGGATCGCCGATGCGCCCCAGCGCGGCGACAAGATCACGGTACGTGCCCAGGTCCAGCTTGACGGCCTTGACCCTGCTGACGTGGTGTGTCAGCTGGTCGCCGGCCGGGTGGATCACAACGACCGGCTCGTCGAGCCACGGCTCATCTCGCTGGTGCCGGTCCTGGCGCTCGGGGGCGGGCAGTGGCGCTTCGAGACCGAGGTCGATCTCGATCGAAACGGGGCCTTCGGCTATACCGTGCGGGTGCTGCCCGTCCACGACGGCCTCGTCAGCCCGGCCGAGCTCGGGCTGCAGGCCCTGCCGCCTCAAGTCGTGGCACCAGCGGACGGTGAGATCGCCCCGATGTGATCCTTCGTGGTGATCCGGGACCTCGTGCCGGGTCGCAACGGTCAGGTTCCGGCCCTCGTTCCACCGGTACTCCTGGTGGTTGTCAATCAATTGACATGCCAACGGCGGGGATAACCCGGAACGACGTCTTGTCACTTACGGCAACAGCGCGGCTACTCAACGTCGGTGACAGGTGCTGGATCGACGAGCAGCGGGCCCGCGGGCAACTGGTCCGGCGGATGCAAGGGGGACCATCGCGCGGATCACGAAGCGATCGTTCGGCCCAAAAGGCCACGGTACGTAGTGGTTTCCTGACGATGGGTGCGAGCTGGAAGTTCAGTGCGCCGCAATGGTCCATCCGGTATCGCCCGTTGGGTTGAGGCGGGGCGCCCGTGGATCAGGGAGAGTCTCGGTGTACGAGCGATCCGGTCTGCCGGTGATAGGCATCGGATCGCACGTGTGCGGTTTCGGTGGCCCCATCCTCCCGGATGAGCAGGTCCGCCTCCGCTAAGATCACGTAGTGAACGAGTGAACCGGCCTTCACGGGCCGAGACTGGGGCAGGCCGGGTGACCACGTCGATGGAGCCGACCCGCGGACTTGTGATCGAGCCGGTGAACTTGGTCCCCAAGGTGGCTACCTCACCCAGGGTCGTCGCCGGCCCGATGGAGCCGCTGGTGGCGACACCGCGACCAACGATCGTCCCTGATCTTGTTGTTCGGGACGACATCTCGGTGCCGGCCGGTGGCACACGCCGTAGTCAACGCTCCGCCTGGTTGAACCGCTATGTGAGGTGGCTTGTCGTCACCGACGCTGTTGTGGCACTCGTGGCAGCAGCGATGGCATTGATCTGGCGGTTCGGACTTGGCGCCGCCACGGGTCAGACCGCGTCGTACGGGTTGGTCACACTGGCGCTGCCCGTCGTGTGGGTGGCGGCCCTGGCAGTTGGACGGGTGTACGAGCACCGATTCCTGGGGGAGGGCTCGGCGGAGTTCCGCAGGATCGCGGACTCCGCGCTGCGACTGCTTGCCGTACTCGCGATCTTGACGTTCACAGTGCACTGGGAGTTCGCTCGCGGCTACGCGATCATCGCGCTTCCTCTGGTCGTGGTCGGGACGCTGCTCGCCCACCGCGTCGCCCGCGGCCTGCTGCACAGCGCCGAGCGCGCCGGACGGGCCCGGCAGCGGGTCTTGGTGATCGGGACCGAACGAGCCATCGCGGAGATGGTGCGCCGCCTCGGTCTTTCGGACAACGCGTTCGAGATCGTGGGCGCTCTCGTCGACACCAGCCGCTCCGATGTCATCGAGGGGGTCCCGGTAGTCGGAGTCTCCCGTGACGCCAGCACCGTCGTGGCGGACCTGGAGGTCGACGCGATCGCGGTGGCGGCCTGGTCGACGTTCTCGCAGCTGGAGCTGCGGCGGCTGGCCTGGGAGCTGGAGGGCACGGATGTCGACGTCCTCGTCGCTCCCAACCTGACCGACGTCGCCGGTCCTCGACTCTCGATCAGGCCGGTCGCCGGGCTGCCGCTGCTGCATGTGGACAAGCCGGAGTTCACCGGGATCCGACGCGTGGTCAAAGGACTGTTCGACCGGGGCGTCGCACTTACCGCCCTGATCCTCTTGTCGCCGTTGCTGCTGCTGTTCATGATCGCAGTCCGGCTGGACAGCCCGGGCCCGGCCCTCTTCCGTCAGGAACGGGTCGGTCGTGGCGGCCGGACCTTCCAGATGCTGAAGTTTCGCTCCATGCACGAAGACGCCGAGCGCCTGCTCGACGATGTGCAGGACCACAACGTCCACACGAAGGGCCCACTCTTCAAGGCCCCCGACGACCCGCGCGTCACGCGCGTCGGGCGGATACTGCGCCGTGCGTCGCTCGACGAGCTGCCCCAGCTGTGGAACGTCCTGCGCGGCCAGATGTCGCTGGTGGGCCCGCGCCCGCCATTGCCCGGCGAGGTGGCGCAGTACGCCCACGACGTCTACCGGCGGCTCCTGGTCAAGCCGGGCCTGACCGGGCTCTGGCAGGTGAGCGGGCGCTCCGACCTGACGTGGGACGAGTCGGTCCGCCTCGACCTCTACTACGTGGAGAACTGGAACCTGTTCCTGGACGTGTCCATCCTGATGCGTACGTTCCGCGCTGTGGTCGCCGCTCGCGGCGCCTACTGAACCGATCTGGGGCAGGCGGACCCGTCAGCGCGTGAGCTGCTCAGCCATCGTGGTGGCGACCAGCAGCAGCGGGACCCCCACCACGCCGACCAGAGCGAACTCCCGCCAGGGGACCTCGACCCCCCGGGAGCGGCAGCGCTCGCGCCACAGCAGCGTGGCGAGCGACCCCCACATCAGGACGAGCGGTCCCAGGTTCACCCCGAGCAGCAGGGGATAGAGCGTGCCCCCCGCGGTGGCGACCGGTTCGAGGGCCGCATACGCCGGCAGGTTGTTCGCGAGGTTGGCACCGACCCCGCCCACCGCGGCCAACCGCAGCGATGGCCCCCATGACTGCCCCTGCCCGACCGCGCCGGACAGCAGGTTGCCCAAGCCGTGGTGCGAGGCAGCACCCACGACCAGGAAGAGCCCGACGACCAGGACGATCAGGCGCCAGGGCACGAGGTCGAACCTGAGGGCCTCGCGCCGCCGTACGGCGAATATCGAGGCCAGCACCAGCGCACCCGCGACGGAGATCCACATGACGGGTACGCCGACCATGGCCAGTGGGCCGATGGCCAGGCACACAGCGGCGGAGCACCGGAACAACACATGATCGGCGACATCCGGTGCATCGGGGACCGGGTACGAGCCCTGCAGGTCCCGCCGGTAGCGCAGTCCGAGCACCAGGACCGTCACCGTCACCGCGACGGCGGCCGGGAGCCACATGTGCGAGGCGTATTCCAGTGTGCTCGCCGAGAGCTGTTGCTGGGCCAGCAGGTTGGTCAGGTTGGAGATGGGCAGCAGCAGGCTTGCGGTGTTCGCGAGCCACACCGTGACCATGGCGAACGGCAGCACCGGCAGACCTGCTCGTTGCACCAGGACGATGACGACCGGTGTCAGGAGTACGGCTGTGGTGTCGAGGGAGAGCAGCACTGTGGTGGCGGTGCCGAGTGCTACCACGAGCAGCCAGAGTCGCAGGGTGCGACCCCGGCCCCATGCTGCGGTTCGGTGGGCAGCCACGCCGAACACCCCGGCGGAGTCGGACAGCTCGGCCACGACCGTCACCCCGACCAGGAACACCAGGACAGGGGCCACGTGGGCGAGAACGGCACCGGCAGCGCTGATTGGGAGCAGCCCGGTCACCAGCACGATCAGAGCGCCGGCAGCTGCTGCGACCCACACCGCTCAGACCTCGTTGACGACGACGTCGAGGCGCCACGGCCGGCCCGGCTCGGCCGGATGCAGCTCGGCAACGTACCCGTAGGACTCGCAGAGCGCTGCGAACGCCGGAGCATCACGTGGCGCGCTGGCCTGGACAAGCAACGAGCGGACGAGTCGGCCCTTCGTGGCCTTGTTGAAGTGGCTGACGACTTGGCGACGGCCGTCCGTGAGCTGCTGGAGCACCCGGACCGTCACCGTCCGGGTGGCCATGTCCCC
>JBDTDW010000122.1:0-3089 GCA_039922855.1 Candidatus Nanopelagicales bacterium
GGTGACGAAGTCCGCGGGTAGCTCCTCGCGCGGGATGTGGTCCAAGAACGCCGTCCTCGGGTGCAGGCTCGTCACGACGACCGGGGCCCGCATCTCATCGCCGTTGTCCAGCACGGCGCCCAGGACCCGTCCGTTCTCGACGATGAGCCCAGCGACCTTTGCGTGAGTACGGACCTCGGCGCCGGAGCTCTCAGCGGAGCGACGGATGGCGTCCGCGACAGCGCCCTGGCCGCCTTCGGCGTAGCCCCAGCTGCCGAGCTGGCCGTCGCCGACATCGCCGATGGAGTGGTGCGCCATGACGTACGCGGTGCCCGGCTCGTACGGACCCGCCCACGTTCCGATCACGCCGTTGACCGAGAGGGCGCCCTTGACCTGCGGCGACTCGAACCAGTCGTCCAGCAGGTCGCCGATGCTCATGGTCATCAGCCGGGTCACGTCCCCGATGGTGCGTACGTCCAGACCCCGGTGCGCCCATGCCAGCCGGACCGTCGCGGCCAGGTCCGCGGGGCGCTGCGAGCCGATCTTCGGTGGTACCTGCAACAGCAGCGGCCCGAGCACGTCCGCCATCCCGCTGAGCCACGCGTTGTACTTGCCCATCGCATCGGCGTCGCGCTTGGACCACTTCGCGAACTCGTCATAGGTGCGCTTGGGGTCACCGTCGTCGATGAGGATCGAACCGCCGTCGGGGAACGCCCCGTAGTACGGGCCCATCGGAAACACCTTGTAGCCGAAGCGTTCCAGCTGCAGGTCCTGCAGAATTGTGGGCGGCATGAGGCTCATGACGTACGACAGTCGGGTCACCTTGAACTCCGGCGCGTCCGGCCAAGGGCTTTCGGTCGTTGCGGCGCCACCGGTCTTGTGACGGCCCTCGAGGACGACGGTGCGGGCGCCGGTCTTGGCGAGGTAGGCCGCCGCGACCAGCCCGTTGTGCCCGCCGCCGACAACGATCGCGTCGTAATTCGAAGTCATCCAAGGTTCCTTTGACCGGGCAACGGCGGTACCGTTGACTGACTGTTCAGTCTAAACGTCCGTACACATCGGGACAAGGGTCGATCGGTGGCGACGTGAGGAAGGGAGCAGTTGCTCTACGTCACCCCACGACAGTACGAGGAGCGATGACCGCCGCAACGCGTGAGACCTCGGCGCAGGACGAGCGCCGTGAACAGATGCTCGCGGCCGCCGTGGAGGTCATCTGCGAACGTGGCTTCGCTGAGACGCGCATCGCCGACGTGGCAACCCGTGCCAACGCGAGCCCCGCGCTGGTCATCTACTACTTCGGCACCAAGGACGGCTTGCTCACCGCGGCGTTCCGCCATTCCGAGGAGAAGTTCTACCGCAGCACCTCCGAGCTGATGGCCGCCCAGCCCGACGCCCGAGCCAAGCTCGAGTCACTGGTGCGGGTCACATGCGTCAAGCAGGGACGCGACGAGGTCCCGGGGGCGTGGGGCCTGTGGCTGGACCTGTGGGTGCAGGCGTTCCGCCACCCGGAGCTGTCGAAGGATCGTGCTGTCTTCGACCGGCGGTGGGCGGTCACGATCGAGGACGTCGTGCGCGAGGGGCAGGGGGCGGGGGAGTTCGGCGAGATCGATGTCGAGGAGTTCGCGATCTCATTCGCGGCACTGATGGACGGCTTGTCCATCCAGGTCGCCCTCGACGACGAGATCGTCGACTCGACGCGCGCGCTGGCGGTCGCGATGGGATTCGCCGCTCGCGCCCTGGGGTTCACCTGGGTGCCGCCCGGTCGGGCCGGTGCCGACAGCTCACGCCGGAACAAGGATCGGCAGCGGTCCGAGTCCACCGCACCCCGGGCTGCGAAGCTGCCTCGCTCAGCTCGCTGACGCTGCCTGCACCTCGACAGCCGGGACGTCGGCGTCCTCGTCGGTCGGGGCGACCGGTCGGGTGTCGGCCGGCAGCAGGCGAGCCGCCTCTGGTGCGATGTACGCCTTGACCGGGCTGCCTGGCTCGTACGTCGTGGCGGTCGGCCCGAGCGTGTTGGTCACGGCCGCCAGCAGAGTCTGGCCGTCGGGCAGCCGCACCACGACGTGGGTGGTGGGTCCGAGGAAGACGACCCTGTCGATCAGTCCGGTGAACGCGCTGGTCCCGGCCGGCTGCTCACTGTCGAGGCCGCCGAGCCGTACCTGTTCCGGGCGCACGACGACCTTGGCCGGGCCCGGAGGGCACGTGCCGAGCGCGCGCAGGTGGTAGCTGCCCAGGGTGCAGTCCGTGGTCGCTCCGTCCGGTCCGTGCACCAGGACGTCGACCACATTCGCAGAGCCGAGGAAACCGGCGACGTAGGCACTCGCAGGTGCCGAGTAGACCTCCTCGGGGGGCCCGATCTGCTCGATCAGCCCGTCGGCCAGCACCGCCAGCCGGTCCGACATCGTGAGGGCCTCCTCCTGGTCGTGCGTCACGTAGACGAACGTGATGCCGACAGACTTCTGGACGAGCTTGAGCTCGATCTGCAGCTCCTTGCGCAGCTTCGCGTCCAGGGCCCCCATGGGCTCGTCCAGGAGCAGCACGGCGGGGTTGAGCACGAGGGCGCGGGCCAGGGCGACCCGCTGCTGCTGCCCGCCGGAGAGCTGAGCGGGGCGGCGGGCCTTGAACCCGTCCATGCGTACGAGCTCCAGGGCCTCGCCGACCCGGCGCTTGGTCTCGGCCTTGGAGCTCTTCTGGTACTTCAGGCCGAACTCGACGTTCTCCCACACCGAGAGGAAGGGAAAGAGCGCATAGGTCTGGAAGACCGTGTTGACCGGGCGCTGGTTCGGAGGAAGCGGTACGAGGTCGACGCCGTCAAGGCGGATCTCCCCTTCGTCGGGGCGCTCGAAGCCGGCGATCATGCGAAGCGTCGTGGTCTTGCCGCAGCCTGAGGGGCCCAGGAGGGAGAAGAACTCACCCGCCTCGATGTCCAGGTCGATGCCGCGCACGGCCGGCTCGTCACCGTAGGACTTCTTCAGCCCGGACAGCCGAATCGCTCCACCGGTCACACGACACTCCTCTGTCAGCGGGCACGCTCGAACGGGAACACTCTCCCGGGAAGGCGTCGCCATTGTGCCCCGGCGCCCGATGGGACCGGGGAGATTTCAGATGTG
>JBDTDW010000123.1:0-8652 GCA_039922855.1 Candidatus Nanopelagicales bacterium
ACCGGGGCCTGATCCGGGAGGGCGGAGTCCCCTCAGAGCTTCTGGACGGGGGCGTAACGCAGCAGGAGGCGCTTCTCGCCCTCGGTACCGAAGTCGATGGTGGCCTCGGCGCGTTCGCCCGCCCCGGACGTCGACACCACGGTGCCGAGCCCCCACTTGTCGTGGGTGACGCGGTCACCGGGCACCAGGGAGATGACCTCCCGGTTGCCGGGGGAGCGCACCCCGGGCCGGGTCGCTGCGACCAGCGAAGGCGCGCTGCCGTAGCCCCCCTCCGAGGGCGCACGGCCCGAGCCGATCGGGTCGGTACGGCGCCAGTCGAGCAGCTCCGCGGGCAGCTCGTCGAGGAAGCGGGAGGCTGGGAAGTACGACGGCGCACCCCACGCCGAGCGAGCCACCGAACGGCTGACGTAGAGGCGACGCTGCGCCCGGGTGATGCCGACGTACGCCAGCCGGCGTTCCTCCTCCAGCTCCTTGGGGTCCGCCAGCGAGCGCATGTGCGGGAAGACACCGTCCTCCAGTCCGGTGAGGAACACCGTCGGGAACTCCAGGCCCTTCGCCGTGTGCAGCGTCATCAGCGTGACGACGCCCCCGTGCTCCTCGGCGTCCGGGATCTCGTCGGAGTCCGCGACGAGGGAGACCCGCTCCAAGAACTCGGTCAGCATGCCCTCGGGCTGATCGTTCTCGAACTCGCGGGCGACGGACTCCAGCTCGGCGAGGTTCTCCACCCGGGTCTCGTCCTGCGGGTCGCTGCTGGTGCGCAGCTCGGCGAGATACCCCGTCTGCTCCAGCACCGCGACGAGCACCGTGGCAGGCCCGGCTCCGGCCTCGACGAGGGTGCGCAGGTCGGTCATGAGTCGCACGAATGCAGTGATCGCCGTCAAGGACCGCGTGGCCAGCCCCGGTGCGTCCTGCGCGCGCAACAACGCCGCTCCGAACGAGATCCGCTCCTGCTGGGCGAGAACCTCGACGCAGGCCTCGGCCCGATCGCCGATGCCGCGCCGGGGCGTGTTGAGGATGCGCCGCAGCGACACGACGTCGTCGGGGTTGGCCAGGACCCGCAGGTAGGCCACCGCGTCGCGGACCTCTCGGCGTTCGTAGAAGCGCACTCCCCCAACAACTTTGTACGGCAACCCGACGCGTACGAACACCTCTTCGAGGGCGCGGGACTGCGCATTGGTCCGGTAGAAGACGGCGACCTCGCGCGGGGGCAGCCCGTCCTCATCCTGCAGGCGGTCGATCTCACCGGCGATGAACGCAGCCTCGTCATGCTCGTCGTCGGCGACGTATCCCACGATCGGCGCGCCGTCACCAGCGTCGCTCCAGAGCCGCTTGACCCGTCGGGTCGCGTTCCGGGCGATCACGGAGTTCGCAGCTGTCAGGATCGTCTGGGTCGAACGGTAGTTCTGCTCCAGGACGATCGTGCTCGCCGACGGGTAGTCCCGTTCGAACTCCTCGATGTTGCGTATCGTCGCCCCGCGGAACGCGTAGATGCTCTGGTCCGCGTCGCCGACGACGACGAGCTGGGCCGGGGGTACTCCGACGTCGTGGGTGCCGGGGCCTCCGACGAGCTCGTGGACCAGTACGTACTGTGCATGGTTGGTGTCCTGGTATTCGTCGACGAGCACGTGCCGGAACCGGCGGCGGTAGTGCTCGGCGACGTCTGGGAACAGCTGCAGCACAGCGACTGTCGCCCCGATGAGGTCGTCGAAGTCGAATGCGTTGGCCTGCTTGAGCCGGCGTTGGTATTCGGTGTACGCCTCCGCCAGGACCTTCTCGTGGTGGTTCTCGGCGCGCCCGCTGTACGTCTCGTGATCGATCAGCTCGTTCTTGAGGTTGGACACCTGGGCGGTGAAGGAGCGCGGTGGATAGCGCTTCGGGTCGAGGTCGAGGTCCCGGCACACCAAGGTCATGAGGCGTAGCGAGTCGGTGCCGTCGTAGATCGAGAACGAGGAGGCGATGCCGAGGCGGCCGGCCTCACGGCGCAGGATCCGTACGCACGCGGAGTGGAACGTCGAGACCCACATCGCGCGCGCCCGCGGTCCGACCAGGTCGGCGACCCGCTCGCGCATCTCGCCGGCGGCCTTGTTCGTGAACGTGATCGCGAGGATCTCCCCCGGCCGGGCGTCCCCGGTCGCGAGCAGGTGCGCGATGCGCCGGGTGAGCACCCTGGTCTTGCCCGAACCTGCGCCCGCAACGATGAGCAAAGGACCGCCGCGGTGCTCGACCGCCTCGCGCTGCTGGGGGTTCAGGTCGGCCACGAGCGCGTCGACCCGCTCACCGACCGGCTCCACGGACCCCTGCGGCGACCCGGGTGCACCGGTCGCCCGTGGGCGGCGCGGCGGGAGGCCGGGGAGCGAGAGGTCGTCGAAGAGCGTGCTCATCACGCTCGAGTCTAGGTGCAGCCCACCCGCAGCCCGGCCGGCCGGCGATCGCAGCGGACGACCGAGCAACGGCCGTCGTGGCTGCGAGCGACGCGGCCGCGGTCGCGGGGGGTGCCGGCGAATCAGCGCGTCAGGCGTCCGGGGTCAGGAAGTAGCCCTGCAGATCGGCGATCACGTGCACGGTGCCCGCGGACCCGTTGTAGATCACCACCTGCCCGTTGCCGTCCAGCCCGGACACCACCGCGTTGGGCAGCGTGGCACCGGCCGTGAAGTTCAGGTTCGAGCTCGAGCTGACCGCGCGTGGACCCACCGACACCCAGCCCCCGGACTGCGCGTTGGCCACAGTCACGTTCAGCATCACCGCTGATGCACGCGCCGGGACCGGCGATCCGGTCACCCCGGCCAGGCGCACCACCAGCGACCCACCAGGCGCCAGCGAGGTACGGACCGCGTTGGCGGCGGTCCCGACACGCGTGTCCAGAACCCTGGCCGGCGATACCGCCTGATACATCGCCCCGGTGCCGGCCAGGTAGAAGCCCTGAACGTCCGCGATCACCTCGACCGGCCCGGTAGACCCGTTGTGGATCACGACCTGCCCGTCGGCGTCGAGAGCGGACACCACAAGGTTCGAGACGGTGCCAGCAGCGGTGAGGTTCAGGTTCGAGCTCGTCGTCACGGCTTGCGGGCCAACTGAAACCCACCCGGCGCCCCGGGCTTGCACGGTCACGTTGAGAGCCACCGCGGATGCACCCGCCGGAACAGGCGAACCGGAGACACCGGCCACCCGTACGACCACCGACTGCCCCGCCGGAAGAGAGCTACGAACGGGGTTCGCCGTGACGCCGGTCCGGGTGTCGAGGATCCGCGTCGGCGACGTCGGCTGGTACAGCGACCCGCTGTCCACGCGGTAGTAGCCCTGCACATCGGCAAGGACGTGCACCGTCCCGGCCGAGCCGTTGTGGATCACGACCCGACCGCTCCCGTCGAGCGCCGAGACCACCAGGTTGGCCACCGTGGCGCCGGGGGTGAGGTTCAGGTTCGAGCTGGTGGTGACGGCCTGCGGGCCCACGGACACCCAACCGGCGCTCGTGGCCTGCGTCACTGTCACGTTCAACGCCACCGCGGACGCCCCTGCCGGAACCGGCGAGCCGCTCACGTCCGCGACCCGTACCACCAGGGACGCACCGGCCGCGATCGGGCTGCTGACCTGGTTGGCCGTTGTGCCGAAACGGGTGTCCAGCACGCGAGCCGGGGACACCGGTTGGTAGTAGCTGCACGCGGGCCGCGCTGACAGGGCGCTGTCGGGCAGCAGCACCGGGTGGGTGTCTGCTGACGTCGTGACCCGGCACGGTCCCGTGAACTGCCAGGTGTCCCCGGACGGCAGTGCCAGCACCTGGGTCCCCACAGCCGGCGCAGCGGCCAGGTGGGCCGCGGGCTCGAAGGGGTTGGCAAACACCCAGGGGTCGACGCCGACCGCCGGCTGCGGACCGCCGTACACGCTCCAGGACGCGACCGGCAACGGTGCTCCACCGGCGACCACGAAGAAGCCCTTGCTCTGCATGTCCTGCAGGAACGTCCCGTCGGCCGGCACGGCGGACAGGTGGGCGGCCGGATTCGTGATGTTCGTGAAGGCCCAGTGGTCGAGCCCCACGCTCGCCTTGACCCCACCGAACACGTTCCAGGTACTCACATACAGGGGCGCCCCGCCGGCCACGCGGAAGATCTCACCGGTGGTCATGTCTCGGACGAATGTCCCGTCGGCCGGGACCGCGTTCAGGTGGGCCAACGGGCTGGCCACGTTCACCAGGTTCCAGTGGTCGATGTCCACGCTCGGCGCCAGGCCGCCGACGTTGTCCCACGACTTGACGTAGACCGGGGCACCACCAGCGGCCCGGAACACCTCGCCGGTGGTCGCGTCACGGATGAAGGTCCCGTCGCGCGGGCGCGGCAGCAGGGCCGCGAACTGAGCTGCGGTGAGGACCGTGACCGGTTGCTGGCCACCGACCGCGCTCCAGGCGCTCACGTAGAGCGGCGCGCCACCGGCCATCCGATACACGGCAGCGGCGCCCGCGGCCTGCACGAAGGCCCCGTCCGCTGTCGGGTTGCTCGGCGGTGGGCTCGGGCTCGTCGCTGCCACCGCGACGAGCCCGAGACCCAGCAAGCGGACGTAGGCCTGACCGGCGTTCACTGACACATCGACCACACCGGCCGTGCTGATCGGCAGCTTCACGATGGATCCGGCCTTCAGCACCCCGACCGGGGTGGTGGCCGTCGTGTCCAGGAACAGCGAGCCGGGAGCGTTCGAGTCGTACCGGTCGACGCGCACCTGCAGCTCGTATCGAGCGCCAGATGGCGCCACCGGCACGGGGACCGACACGTGCAGGGTCCGGTCGTCACCCGCCCAGCGCTCCGCGCCCAGGCGGCACGCGGTCTTGGCCGTGGTGCCGGCACCGGTCGCCGTGTCGAGCAGAACCACTGGCGCGGCGACAGAACCGGCGGTGGTGGCGGGAACGGCGGCGGTGCGCCGGGCGCAGTCCGGGACCAGCACGGGCTTGCCCGTCCAGTACGACGTGGTCCCCTGGGCGCCGTCCCAGGAGAACGAGATGTGAACGTGGTCGCGATGGCAGGTCGTGTCGTACGAGGCCGCCTTCATCTTCGGATCCGTTGTGCAGCCCTTCAGGTCCGACCACCCAAGGCTCGGGTCGTAGGCACGCCACATCCGGTTGTCCCAGCCGATGTACATGACACCGAGACGGCGTGCCATCGCGGCGGGATTGCCGAACGCGTCCGGGGCCAGCAGCCACTTCAGGAACGCGTCAGCCTGCGGTCGCTGGGCCACCGAGGTCATCCAGTCGAGGGCCCGGCCCTCCTTGTGCTCGCTCTGCCCGCCGTCGCTGCACGAACGGGCGATCCCGATGTCGCGAGGGCCGTACGTCGCGCGCAGCAACGCCGCGAGCTTGTTCAGGCCCGGCTTGGCGGTCGGGCTGCAAAGTGTCTGGCCCAGGTAGTCCGCGTAGGGCTCGATGGCGGACGTGAACCCCGGGGTGGGCGGCACCGGTTGGACCGGCACGGCGTTCTGAAGCGCGAGCGCTGATGCGACCGGTGCGGCCTCGGCGGGGAGCTGAGTCAGCACGGGAGCGCAGAGCGCGATGACCACGCTCGCCACCAGGATGCGCGCGCGGATCGGGTGCATCAGTATCTCCTCGGCACGGTCGCGCGAGAACCTGAGCCGCAGGAATCGACTGGTACACAGAACCTTTTATGGACAGCAAATAACACATGTGTAATTCGGCGTCGGCCCGACGCCGTGCCGTCAGTGGCCGCGCGCCACCCAGTCGTCGTACGCCGGCGCCTCGGCGCCGATCGTTGTCTCGTCGCCGTGGCCGGTGACCACCCTGGTGCTCGCCGGCAGCGTCAGCAGCCGTTCGCGGATGGAGTCCAGGATCGTCGGGAAGTCGCTGTACGACCGACCCGTGGCACCGGGGCCGCCCTGGAACAGCGTGTCCCCGGACACGAGCAGGTCCAGCGCGGGCACGTACAGGCAGACGCCACCCGGAGAGTGCCCTGGTGTGTGCAGCACCTGCACCGCAACGCCGGCCACGGACAGCTCGTCGCCGTCCGCGAGGGGCTGCGGGGTGCGATCCGGGTGGACGACGTGGAAGAGCATCAGGTCCGCAGGGTGCAGGTGAAGGCTCGCCCCGGTGCGGTCCGCGAGCTCTGCTGCCGCATCGATGTGATCGTTGTGCCCGTGCGTCAGGACCACTGCCACTACGCGACGCCCACCGATCGCGGCCTCGATCGCGGCAGCGTCGTGCGCGGCGTCCACGACGAGCACCTCGGCGTCGTCACCGATGAGCCAGACGTTGTTGTCGACGTCGAAGTCCTGGCCGTCCAGCGAGAACACCCCGCTCGTGACAAGGCGGTCGACACGCACCGAGCTCACTCGGACACCATGACGACCGAGCGGAGGACCTCGCCCTTGTGCATCTTGTCGAAGGCCGCCTCCACGTCACCCATCCCGATCTTCTCGCTCACGAAGTCCTGCAGTGGCAGTCGACCCTGCAGGTAGAGGTCGATGAGCATGGGGAAGTCGCGGCTGGGAAGGCAGTCGCCGTACCAGCTGGACTTCAGTGCGCCACCGCGACCAAAGAAGTCCAGCAACGGCAAGTCGATCCGCATGGAGGGGTCCGGCACACCGACCAGGACGACAGTGCCGGCGAGGTCGCGAGCGTAGAACGCCTGCTCGTACGTCTCAGGTCGGCCGATCGCCTCGATGACGACGTCCGCGCCGTTGCCCTCGGTGAGTGCTTGGATCGCCTCGACCGGATCGATGGCACGGGAGTTGACAAGGTCGGTTGCGCCGAACTCCTTGGCCTTGGCCAACTTTCGGTCGTCGATATCGACCGCGATGATCTTCCGGGCACCTGCCAGCCGCGCACCGGCGATGGCGGCGTCACCCACGCCACCGCACCCGATGACGGCGACCGAGTCGCCCCGGCTGACGTTCCCGGTGTTGATCGCTGCGCCGAGTCCGGCCATGACGCCGCACCCGAGAAGCCCTGCCACCTCGGGCGGAGCCTGCGGATCGACCTTCGTGCACTGCCCGGCTGCCACCAGCGTCAGCTCCGCGAACGCGCCGATCCCGAGGGCCGCTGACAGCTCGGTGCCGTCCTCGAGCGTCATCTTCTGCGTGGCGTTGTGGGTGTTGAAGCAGTATTGCGGCCGACCTCTGCGGCAGGCTCGACATTCTCCGCACACGGCCCGCCAGTTCAAGATGACGTAGTCGCCGGGCGCAACCTCCTGGACGTCCTGGCCGACCGACTCCACGATCCCGGCCGCCTCGTGGCCCAGCAGGAACGGGAACTGGTCATTGATGGCGCCCTCGCGATAGTGCAGGTCTGTGTGACAGACGCCGCACGCCTGCACGCGCACCCTGACCTCGCCGGGGCCCGGATCGGGGACGACGATCGTCTCGAGCGTGACCGGTAGGCCCTTTGCCCGCGCGACGACACCCTGCACCTTGACCGACATCCGACGTCTCCCTTGCCCGCGTTCCTGATCAACCGATCAGCAGACGCTACTGGACGACCGGACCGACCTGGAGCGCCGAGGTCGGTGTGCCCGATGCGGACGGCGGTGCCACCGCACTCAGAGCGCCACGGCCACTATCAGCATCGCCGCCAACAGCCCCGCCCGGGACGCGGCGACGTTGTTCTGCAACCGCTGGACGAACTCGGGGCCGAACACGACCTCCGGTCCGAGCCGGGGGTTCCCTCCTGCCGGTGGTCCGGCGGTCTGCTCCGTCCGGTCCTGCGTGAGCGCTACGGTGAAGCCGACCGCCTCCAGCGCGCTCACGTACTCCGCGAGCGTCTCCACGAACGACGAGCGCTCGTCGTCGGCCCAGGGCAGCGGATACGGGATATCACCCTCACCCACGCGCATCTGCTCGAAGATCCCGAACCGGCCGCCGGTTCGGAGCACTCTTCGTACTTCGGCGAACGTCGCGGCCTTGTCGGGGATGTTCATCCCGACGTGGATCATCATCGCCCGGTCGAAGGAGCCGTCGGCGAACCGCAGCGATCCGGCGGAGGTCGTCTCGAACTCGACCTGCTCGGTCAGTCCGACACGTTCGGTCAGTGCCGTCGCGGTCGCGATGAACTCTGGAGTCAGGTCCACCCCTGTGACATGGCCACCGTGCGCGGCCGCCACCCGAGTCGGGCCGCCGATCCCGCAGCCGACGTCGAGCAGTCGCGACCCGGCCTCGAGGTCGAGCTGGGTCAGCAGATGCTGCGTCGCAGGCAACCCGCCGGCGTGCAGCTCGTCCACAGCGGACAGGTCAGCAACGGTGAGCGCGCCGATGTCGACGCCGGCAGCGGCCAGAGCGCCGATGATCGCGCCCTCCAGGTCTCGCCCTCCGTAGTGCCCCTTGACGATCTGTGCAACGTCCACCGCACACCTCCGCGACCGAGGGTAGCGACGGCCGCTGTCCACCGCAGGTCATTCACCACCGCGTTGTCCGACCGGAACCACGCGTGTTTCGACCACGTCGATGCGATCAGATTGACCAGGCCTTCGATGCCAGCGCCGTCAGGCGCATCGGTGGCGCCACCCCGCCGGAAGTTGGACGCACCGCGTCCCCGCTCACCAGCCGAACCCCCTGACTGCCCTCAAACGCCCGCACGGTAGCCGGCTACTCGCGGGTGGTCCGGGGGTGCCGCACGGTCCCGCTTCAGATTGTCCCCGACACCTGAAACCCCAGGCCTGCATATAA
>JBDTDW010000124.1:0-21708 GCA_039922855.1 Candidatus Nanopelagicales bacterium
ACCCCGTTGGGCACGACCTCGGCGCTCACGCCGTAGTCCTGCGCCAGGATCGTGCGCCACATCTGGCTCACGACCAGCACCTCGTCGGGTTCGAGGATCGCCGACCGCTGGCAGTCCAGCAGGATCTGGCTGCTGAAGTCGTCGACGTGGTGGACGGTACGGACCACGGTCACCGGCGCACCGGCGTCCCGCACCCGCGCGGCCGCCCGCGCCGCGATGCAGTCCTGGGCGTGCAGCACCTCGACGTCGATACCGCCGAGGACGGTTGTCAGCCGGTCGATGCTGGAGGCCACCTTCTCCTCCAGCGTCCCACTACCGTCCGGCCCCTGGACGATGGTGAACGGTGCGCGCACCGGGCGGAAGAACCCGACCGCCGGATCGCCGAGGGCGACGATGTGCACCGCGGCGCCGGTCGCGTACAACGCCTCTGCCAGGGCCAGAGTGTGGACCACTCCGCCGCGGGGCTTCGTGGAGTAGGTGATCAGAGCAACGGTCGGGTCGCTCACACGTCCTCCTCGGCCAGATCGGGGCGACGCAGGGCGAGCGCGGCGGCGGCGAACGCCGCTCGGGCGTTGGTCTGCGGCACGATACAACCGGCCGCCTCCAGGAGCGCTCGCTGCCGGGAGTAGCCCTGCGGGTCCGCCTCGGTGCCCAGGACGTACGCCACCACCTGCGGACCGCCACCGGCCATGAGCTCCGCGCACACCGGGGCCAGCAGCCCGGCCGGATCCTCATGGCTGCCGAGTCCCAGCACGACGTCGAGCAGTACCACCGCGACCGATGGATCTTCGGCCTGTGCGCGCAGCACTGCGATCCGCCCGGTCGGGTCGATCATGGGGTGGGGTACGCCACGGGTGTACTCCTCGGCACCGAGGTCGAGCAGCACGTGAGCACCGGCCGGCGCGGGCAGTCCGAGGTCGGCCCGCAGCGGTTCGTTGGAGCGCACCGGTCCGACCAGCTTGCCCAGGATCAGCTGCGCCTCGTAGCACAGCGTGCCACCGGAGAACAGGCCCTGGATCCTGGTGCGTCCCGGTGACAGCCGCTGGCAGGCGGTCGTGACCGCCGCGCGTAGGCCGTCGGTCAGGACCGGCGGGGTCGTCCCGACCAGTCGTGCGGCCGCGGCCGCGGCGCCCTCCAAGGTGCCGGCCAGCACTGCGTCCGGGTGCCCGGGCAGCGCACCCAGCCCCAAGAACACGGCCACCGAAGGGGTATCCCCGCAGGCCTCCAGCACCCGCGCTGCCGCTCGTGGGGATGGCGGCTTGGAGACCAGCAGCACAGCGCTGGTCCCGTCGTCGGCGTCCAGGGTGCGCGCCGCCAGCGCCGCCATGGTTCCGCCCACAGCCTCGGACAGGTCCCGCCCCCCGACTCCCACGACCTGGGACACGGCGACGCCCCAGCGGTCCAGCAGCGAGGCAACCTCCTGCGCCCCGGTGCCGGCGGCCGCGATGACGCCGACCGACCCGGCGGCGCCCATGCGCGCAGAGGCGACGTTCGCGAAGCCCAGTCCGGTCCCGGCCAGCACTGCGGTGCCGGCACCTGGTCCCATGACCAACCGGCCCAGCGCCGCCGCCCGCGTCTTGAGCTCGACCTCCTCCGGCAGCGGTACGCCGTCGCTGAACAGCAGCACGTGCAGGCCCGCGGTCAGCGCGTGGTGCGCCTCCAGGGCTGCGTACTCCCCGGGCACCGACACGATCGCGACGTTGCTGCCCGGCTGGGTCCGTACGGCGTCCGCGATGCTCGACGGAAGGCGCTGCCCCGTCGCTGCACTGCCCGGTTCCGGGTGGTCGAATGCGCTCGCGCGCCCGGCCTCCAGCGCGGCGGCTACACCGGCCTCGTCCTCGCCGCGGACCGCGAGCACGAGATCATTGGCCCGCAGCCCGGCCAGCTCCGGGGAGTCGAAGCCGGCCTCGGCGAGGTCGGACAGCCCGCGCGGGGTCGCCATCACGGCGCCGGCCCAGGCGACGCCGCCCGCGTCCTCCATCGTGACGGTGGCCGACATCAACAGCAGGGAGTCGAGGTACGAACCGGGAAAAACCCGTACCCCTTGGGCGGTCATGACTGCCCGGCCATGGCCGGGACATCGGCGACGACGTGCGTCCCCGCGCCGTCCTTGCCGGTCGCGGCGTCGGGGAGCATCCGGGCCGACGTGATGATCGCGCGTTGCCCGCCACCTGCCAGGAAGGCCAGTGCTGCCTCGACCTTGGGCCCCATGCTCCCCGCAGCGAACTGCCCGTCCGCGAGATGCGTACGTGCCTCATCGGCGTCGAGCCGGTGAGCCGGCCGCTGCTGAGGGGTCCCGAAGTCGAGCATCACCGAGTCGACGCCGGTGAGCAGGTAGAGATCCTCGGCCCCGACGGCCGCGGCCAGCGCGGCGGCGGCGTGGTCCTTGTCGATGACGCCGTCGACCCCGCTCAGCGAGCCGTCAGCGCCACGGCTGACCGGGATACCGCCGCCGCCCGCCGCGACCACGACGTGACCGGCCGCTACCAGCGCGCGGATCGCGGAGATCTCCACGATGGCCGTCGGTCTGGGCGAGGCCACGACCCGTCGGTAGCCGCGCCCGGAGTCCTCCCGTACCTGCCAGCCGCGCGCCTTGGCGAGCTGCCCGGCCCGGGCCCGGTTGAAGAACGGGCCGACCGGCTTGACCGGGTCACCGAACGCTGGGTCGGCGAGGTCGACCTCGACGTGGGTGATCAGGGCGGCGGCGGCGCCGGACCCGAGGATCTGGTCGATCTCGCGGACCAGGACGCTGCCGAGCTGACCCTGGGTCATCGCCCCGAGCTGGTACAACGGCTGGGCGGGTACGAGGTCCGCGGCGCTGTCCTGCTGGATGCTGAGGTTGCCGACCTGGGGACCGTTGCCGTGCACGACCACGACCCGACGGGTCCGGCCCAGGGTGGCCACGCACCGCGCCATGGCAGCGGCGTTGTCGGCGATCTGCTCGGCGGTGCCCTCCTGGCCGGCTCCGGTCAGGGCGTTCCCGCCGATCGCCACCACCGCGAGTGGTCTCATGGCACGAGCCTTCCCGTTCATCTGTTGACGAGTCGTATCGGATACGAGACATCCACCATAGTGAACCCATAGTGAACGTCAGACGAAAGGAACGCAATGACCGGGCCAGCCACGAACCCGTTGACCGGTGACCAGCCGATCGCCGTGCCGGCGGTGCCGGTCGTGCTAGCGACGCGTTGGGCGCAGGCTCAGGCCCAGCTGTTCGGGGTCCTGTCGATGCAGCCCGAGCTCTACGAGCGAGTCGTGCTCGTCCTCGCCGCGACGATGGACCAGCTGCGTGAGCTCGCCCCGACCACGGCCGCCCTGCTGGCCGTGCAGGACTCGGTGACCGACGTCGTCCTGGACCAGGCGCGGACACAGGGTCTGGACACCAGCACCTTCGACGCGGTCCAGGTGGGGCAGGCAGCCCTCGCGCAACGCCTACGAGAGGTCAGGGCACAGGAGTCGAACCAGCGCCGGGCCGCTGCGCTGAGCGCCGCCCGGTCCGGTTCGGGCTGGGTCGTGCTTGAGGAGTCCGGAGACCCGGAGGGGAACGTACTGGCTCCTTACCGCCGGCTGGAAGCAGACGCCGCGACCGGGGCGGCAGTGCTGGTGAGTACCGAGCCCGACGATGCGTTCGAGGGCTGCCTGCACCATGTCGTTGCGCTGCGGGTCGACCTCGACACCGGCGTCCTGCGCGCGCCCGAGGACACCAGTGCCGTCACGGCCGGCGAGGCCACGGTGGCGACCCGGGCCGAACGGGAGGAACTGGCCACCCGGCTACGCGGCCCCCATGACGAGCGCTGACCACCCCGGCCGCAACGCCGCTCCGGGGCTTGCGTACCCGACAGGAGTGTCGGATAGTGAATGCCATACGGGTAAGCCGCCGGGAGACCTTGCGACCAGGACGAGGGGCTAGGACGTGACTACCGAGACCGTTGCACCCACCAGGACCGGCCAGCTCGAACCGCAGGAGCTCGGCGAGCTGGTCACCGCCATCCAGAGCCTCGGTCTGCGCATCGAGGTCCCGATCGGGGCCCGTGAGGGCGGGGCCGGTCCCGCCGATGCCGGCATGCTCTTCATCGACGGGGTGCAGACCACCGTCCCGGTGTCCGCCGGGTACGTCGCGGACTCCCCGTACTCCCTGCGGGGGGAGGACGACGGCAGCTGGGCGGTGTACGAAGGCTCGCAGCGCCGCGCCGATGCCTCGTTGGCCCCGCGGCCGAAGTACTACGACCTGAGCACAGCAGACGGGATCCCGTACTGGCAGATCGCGTTGATGCACTTGGACTCGATGGCCAGCACGGTGCTGCAGACGTGTGCGTACTGGGGGAACTCCGATCAGTGCACGTTCTGCGGCATCGGGGTCTCCCTCGCCGCCGGACGCACGATCGCGAAGAAGACCCCCGCCATGCTCGCCGAGGTGTCGGTCGCGGCCCGCGACCTCGATGGCGCCGTGGACGCGACGCTCACCACCGGCAGCACCGCCACCCCGGACCGTGGCGCGATGTACGTCGCCCGCTGCGGCGAGGCGGTGAAGGCGGCTTCCGGGCTCCCGGTGCAGGTGCAGTTCGAGCCGCCCCGCGACCTGGACGTCATCGACCGCGTCGCGGAGATGGGCATCGACTCCGTCGGGATCCACATCGAGACGTTCGACCCCGACGTGCTCGCGCGGGTCGCCCCTGGCAAGGCCCGGTGGGGCATCGAGGCGTACTTCGCCGCCTGGGAGCGCGCGGTCAAGGCATTCGGTGCAGGTCAGGTGTCGACGTACGTGATCCTGGGCATGGGCGAGGACACCCGCCTGACGGTGGAGGGCTGCAAGCGGGCCATCGACATGGGCGTCTATCCCTTCGTCGTCCCGCTGCGCCCGGTGCCCGGCAGCCTCATGGCGGACCTGCAACCGCCGCCGCCGGAGCTGATGGCGGCCGTCTACCTGGAGGTGGCGCCGTACCTCGCCAGCCACGGCATGTCGTCGGCGACCGTGGCAGCCGGCTGCGCACGGTGCGGGGCCTGCTCGGGGCTTCACGCCTTCGAGCACTCAGGAGGTGGGCTCGGTGTCGGACGTCCTTCCCTCCCGCTTCACGTCGTCTAGTCGCCGGTCGTACTCCGACACCTCGCACCTGCTCGCCCGGACGGCGCCAGTGGTGGTCTGCCGCCCGGTCGCTGCTGCTCCCGAGCTGGCTGCGCACCACGAGATCCGTCACGAGGTCTTCGTTGTGGAGCAAGGGCTTTTCGCCGACTCCGACGTCGACGCCCACGATGCCGATCCGGACACGGTGCACCTGCTCGGCTTGGTCGGGGACGAGCCCGCCGGGACCGTACGACTGTGGCCGCAAGGCAGCGGGATCTGGAAGGGCGACCGGCTGGCGGTCCTGCACCGGCAACGTCACGTCGGGCTCGGACGCCCGCTGGTCCGGCTCGCCGTGACGACAGCCGCAGAGCTCGGCGGTGACCGGATGAACGCCCAGGTGCAGGTGGGGACCGTACGGTTCTTCCAGGCCCTGGGCTGGGCCGTGGACGGCGAGCCATACGACTACCTCGGCGCGATCCACCAGCACATGACGATCGAGCTGCGATGACGCACTCAGCGACGCAAGTAGGTGATGCCTTCGGTAGCGAGCTCGAAGACCACCGCGGTGCCGGCACCCTGCCGCAGCCGGACCTGACCGGTGCTGTCCAGGGTGCCGACGACCGCGGCCGACAGCCCTCGGTGGTGGAACGCCGCAACGCACTGCGCCGCCCGGTCCGACGGGCTCGTGAGGACGAACGCGAAGCACGGGAAGCAGCCGAGCCATTGCGCCAAGGCAACCCCCGCGGGCGCCGGCAGCACCTCCAGGTCCAGCTCCACGCCGAGCCGGTTCGGCTCCAGCAGCATCGCCAGCGAGCCCACCAAGCCGGCCATGCTGACATCCTTGGCAGCGAGCGCCAGCCCGGACTCGGCGAGCTGCGGCAGCAGTCGCACGTCCCCCGCGAGCCGGTCCCCCCGCTCGTCGAAGGACGGGAAGAACGGGAAGTCCTGCCGCATGACGCCCTCCGTGCAGGCGCCGACCACGAGGGACTGGCCCGGGGCGGCGTGCAGGGCCGACAGCACCCGAACGGCCCGGCCGATGCCGAAGGCCGAGACGGCCGGCGGGCCGTCGGTGTGCGTGAGGTGACCCCCCACGACCGGCACGTCGTAGAGCCGACCGGCCCAGCGCATCCCGCGCAGCACCTCGCGGGCCAGCTCCCTCGACCCGACCACGGTGTCGACCAGGGCCACCGGGCGCGCGCCCATCGCGGCCAGGTCGTTCACGTTCGCGAGCACCGCGGACACTCCGGCGCCGTACGGGTCAGAAGCGACGAACGCCGGGAGCATGGCCTCCCCGCCCACCACGACCGACCCCTCGCCGGGCGGCAGAACGGCACCGTCGTCGCCGGGGCCGGCGTACCAGTCGCCATCGCCGAGCACGTCCGCGACCAAGCCGATCTCGGCCTTGGCCCGCACCCCCGGCAGGTTCCGGAGCCGGTGGGCCAGCGCCTGCAGGTCGTCCACGACTGCCTCCTCGGGGCCGGTCCTTCCCTGCCAGGATTTCTATCATGGTGAACGTGACCCCGACCTTCCTCACCCTGCCCGAGCGCACGGCCAAGCCGCGGCGACGTGGCATCACCCACGTCCTGGACAAGGGCCTGCCGGTCGCGGAGACGGCCGCCGTGCTCGACGTGTGCGGTGCGTACGTCGACATCTGGAAGCTGGGATGGGGCACGGCGTACCTCGACCCCGGGCTGGCGCCCAAGCTCGAAGTGCTCGCCGAGCACGGTGTGCTGGCCTGCACCGGCGGCACGCTGCTGGAGATCGCGTGGCACCAGGGTGCCGTGGACCCGTACCTCGACTGGGCGGCGAACGTCGGTTTCCCGTGCGTGGAGGTCTCCTGCGGCGTCGTACGGATGAGCGCCGAGGAGCGGGCCGAGCTCGTGGCGAGGGCGGCGCAGCGGTTCACGGTCCTGTCCGAGGTGGGGCTGAAGGACCCCGACGCGGAGGTCCATGCCGAGCAGTGGGCGCTGGAGGCGAAGCAGGCGATCGCCGCCGGTGCCACCTGGGTCGTGACGGAGGGCCGCGAGAGCGGGACGGTCGGACTGTTCGACCGGGACGGTGAGGTGCGGGCGCACGTCGTGGACGCGGTTGTCGCCGCGATCGGGGTGGACAACGTGGTTTTCGAGGCGCCCCGCAAGGACCAGCAGACCTGGCTGGTGCGTCGGTTCGGTCCGGACGTGAGCCTGGCCAACGTGGTCCCCTCCGAGACGCTCGCGCTCGAGGCGCTGCGGCTCGGGCTGCGGGCCGACACGTTCGACGGCGCCGGACCGCGCAGGGTCGGGCCATGAGCCGCTTCCCGGACCGCTACCGCGGCGTCTCCGTCACCGACGTCGAGGTGGCGCTGGAGATCGAACCGCTCCGAGCTCTGCTGATGTCGCGGCCGGTCTACCGACGGACGCAGTTCATGGTCGTACGCAATGCGGGTGCCACCGCGCTCGTGGAGATCCACAAGAGCACGTCGGTGCCGCTGTTCTGCGACGTCGACGACGTCGAGCTGCTGGCCGGCCCGGACGAGACGGCCTACCTGCACCGGCCCGACCTGGACACCGGCGTGCCCAGCGACCTGGTGAAGGCCGTTCCGGACGCGGACGGTGCTCGTTGCGTCGTCGTGGAGGGCAAGTACGGGCACGTCAACTTCGTGCTGGACCCGACCCCGATCGCGCTGCACGTGCTCGACGTCGCACCCCCGTGGCCGGCCAAGCTGCTCGACCAGGTCGCGCGGGTCCTGGACACCGCCGAGGACGTACCCGACATGGTGACGACCGGGCACGTCGTGCAGCTGCCCGACCTGCTGCCGAACACTGCCGCCGCGCACTACCTGCTGCAGTGCCGGGGCGGCGGCATGGACATCCCCGGATCCACCGTGGACTACCTCGACGAGATCCCCCCGGTCCGGGACTGGACCATGCTCGGCTGCGCCCGCTCCCGCCAGATCCACGACCGGTTCTACGCGGACGTCCCCGGTCACCACATGACGCAGGTGGACACGTGCACCAGGACCTTGGCCCGCGCCGTCGAGGTGGGCGAGGGCGAGGTGGTGCTCACCAAGTGCTGCCTGCTGGAGGAGCACGTCGAGACCGAGGGCCACATGATCGTGGTTCCCTGGGGTGCGTCGTACAGCGAGGTGCGAGAGGCCCTGCACCTGGTGGCCGAGGTCGCGAGTCGGTGAGCGCCCGGATCACCGACTCCGCGATGTACGGGCACCTGTGGGGCACGCCGGCGGCCCGTGCCGTGTTCGAGGAGCGGGCCCGGCTGCAGCGCTGGCTGGACGTGCTCGCGGCGCTGGCCCGGGCGCAGGCGGCCGAGGGGCTGATACCCGCCACGGCCGCCGAGCACATCACCCGGTCCGCCCGGGTCGAACTGCTCGACATCGAGCTCGTGGCCGAGCAGACCCGGCTCAGCGCTCACTCCACGCTCGGCCTGATCCGCGCGCTGGAGCTGGTGCTGCCCGCGGACGTCCACCGCTACGTATACGTCGGGGCCACGGTGCAGGACCTCACGGACACCTGGACCTCGCTGGCGCTGAGCGACATCGGCACTCAGGTGTGGACCGACCTGCGCCACCTCGAGGACTCGCTGCTCAGCCTCGCCGTGACGTACCGGGACACCGTGATGGTGGGTCGTACCCACGCCCAGCCTGGCGCCCCCATCACGTTCGGGTGGAAGGTCGCCTCCTGGGCCGACGAGGTACGCCGGCACCTCGACCGGATGCGGGAGGCCGCACCGCGCTGGCTGGTGGGCCAGCTCGGTGGCGGGGTCGGGACGCTGGCGGGGATCGGCCCGAGCGGGCTCGCCGTCCGGCGCAGGTTCTGCGCCGAGCTCGGACTCGGTGAGCCGACGACGTCGTGGCTGACCGCCCGCGACCGGATCGCCGAGGTGGGAGCCCTGTTCGGCATGGTCACCGGCACGCTGGCGCGGATCGGAGACGAGGTGTACGAGCTGGCGCGCCCGGAGATCGGCGAGCTCCGGGAGCCGGTCGCCGACGGGGTGGTCGGCAGCATCACCATGCCGCACAAGCGAAATCCCGAGCGCAGCGAACACCTGAACACGCTCGCGCGCCTCACCCGGGCCAGCGCCGGGGTGCTGCTGGAGGGCATGGTCGGCGGGCACGAGCGCGACGGGCGCAGCTGGAAGGCGGAGTGGGTGGCGCTGCCCGAGGTGTGCCTGCTCACCACGACCGCGACGTCCACGGCGGTCGAGCTGGTCGTCGGCCTGGAGGTCGACACCGCCCGGATGCGCGCCAACGTCGGGGACTACACCGGCAGCGAGCACGCGTTGGCCGCCCTGACAGGTCGGCTCGGCAAGCACGCCGCGAGGCAGGCGCTGGCTTCGGCCTTGGCCCAAGGCCGCGTTGCCGGCACACCGATGCGCGAGGCCATCGTCGGCGCCGGGCTGATGTCCGGCGAGGAGTTCGACGCCATGGGGATCGACACCGGAGCGGCCGGACAGATGGTCGATCTCGTGGTGGCGCACGGCCGTACCGCTCGGGAGAAGGAAGGACCGGCATGGACGTGACGCCGGCGCCGCGCACCCCGCTCGCGGTGCTGCCGACCCCGCTCGTGGCTGCCCCGCGCCTGGCCGCGGCCCTGGGCCTGCCCGGGCCGCTGCTGGTGAAGCGGGACGACCTGACCGGTTTCGCGGTGGGCGGTAACAAGATCCGCCAGCTCGAGCTGCTCGTGGGTCAGGCGCTCGAGGAGGGCGCTGACGTCCTGGTGGCCGGCGGGTCGGTGGGCTCGAACTTCGTGGCCGCGGCAGCGGTCGCGGCGCAACGCGTCGGGCTGCGCTACGTCGTGGTGCTGGCCGGCCCGGCAGTCGCCGCACTCACGCACCCGAACCTTGCCGCGGCGCTGGCCTGGGGCGCACAGCCGTACTGGACCGGGGACCCGGACCGGGCCTCGGTGGACCGGATGCTGCCGCGGGTCGCCGCCGAGCTGGCCGCCAGCGGCCACCGGCCATACGTGACACCACGCGGTGGGGCCAACGCCACCGGCACCATCGGGTTCCGCCTCGCCTTCGACGAGCTGCTCGACCAGCTCCGGCCCGGCGCGGTGGCGGGGACCGTGGTCGTGGCGACCGGCTCCGGCGGCACTCTGGCCGGACTGGTCGCGGGCGCCGTCGCGCATGCCCGGCCCCTCACCATCGTCGGAGTCTCGGTGAGCCGCCCGGTGGACCAGGTCACGGCGGCGGTGCTGCGGCTGGCGCGCGAGGTCGCCGCCGGGCGTGGAGAGCCCGCGGCCGGGCCCGGCGACGTACACCTGGTCGACGGCCGCGGCCCGGGCCACGGCATTGCCTCCACCGCAGGCGCCGCCGCGGCGGAGCTGGCGCTGCGTACCGAAGGGCTGGTCCTCGACCCGGTCTACACGGCGAAGGCGCTCGCCGCGCTGCCCGACGCAGTCGGGCCCGGTCCGACCGTCTTCTGGCACACCGGGGGGCTGTTCGACGCCGTCGCGGAGCTGCTGGCGTCCCCGGTGCCGACCGGTGTCGCCGAAGCGATGGATCTCACGGAGCCGATGGATCTGGCCGAGCCGATGGACGAGGAGCACTCATGACCACAGGCCACCACCGCCTCGGGCCGCCCGTGGAGGGACCCGCACCGGAGCTGATCGAGTCGGGGTTCGCCCTGGAGAACGCCGACGCGCCGATCCTGCACGCCGGACTGAACCTGGCCGACCTCGCGCACGTCCTGGACCTGCGCGCCCGGGCAGTGATCCCGGAGGAGGCAGCACGGCGCCTGCTCGGCGTCGTCCTCGCCGCGGTCGACACACCGGCAGAGAAGTTCCCGTACGACCCGGCGTACGGCGAGCCGTACAACAGCCGGGAAAGGGCGTTCGTGGCGCAGATCGGCGACGACGCGGGCTGGCTGCACGCCGGGCGACCCCGGCGCGAGGCGGTACGGATCGCACTGCGTCTGCACCTGCGCCAACAGCTCGTCGGGCTCGTGGAGGCCACGGCGGACCTGGCCGGGACCATCGCCGCCGTCGCGCACCGGCACAGCCGGACCTGGATGCCGGACCAGACGTACCTGCAGCACGCGCAGCCCTCCACGTTCGGGCACTACGTGCTGTCGTTTGCGTACCCATTGCTGCGCGAGGGTGACCGGCTGCTCGAGGCGTACGCCTGGACCAACACCAGCCCGGGCGGGGCGGGCTGCGTCAACGGCAGCCGGCTGCTCGAGGACCGTGGCCCGGTCGGGGCACTGCTCGGCTTCGACGGGGTCATCGAGCACACCCGCGACGCGATGTGGCAGACCGACGGGCTCGTGGACATGCTCGCGTCCGCGGCCAGCCTGGTCAGCGCGCAGAGCAAGCTCGCGGAGGATCTGGAGATCTGGGCCAGCAGCGAGTTCGACTACGTCACGATCGCCGATGGCTACAGCCGTTCCAGCGTGCTGATGCCCCAGAAGCGCAACCCGTACTCCCTGTCGATCATCCGCGGCGCCTCCGGCACGCTGATCGGGCGGCTCACCGGCTTCCTCGCGGTGATCAAGAGCCCGTCGGCGCGTAGCGACAACCTCATCTACGCGTACGGGGAGGTGCCGAGGGCGCTGGACCTCGCGGTGCGTACCACCCGTCTCACGGACGGGGTGATACGCACCCTGGAGGTCAACGCGGAGCAGATGTGGCGCGCTCTGGAGTCCGGCTTCTCCCAGGCCACCGACCTCTCCGAGTACGTCATGCAGACCTGCGCGCTGGACTACCGGACCGCGTACCAGGTCGTGGGAACAGCGGTACGCACCGCGAACCAGGCGGGCCTGCGCGGCATCGATCTCGACGGCGCCATGCTCGATGCCGCAGCCGTCGCCTACTGCGGAAAGCCGATCGGCCTGACAGGGGCCGACCTCACCGAGGTCCTGGACCCCCGCCAGATAGTGCAGACCCGGACGGCGACCGGCGGGGCGGCCCCAGAGGTCGTCGAGGCCATGGCGGCGTCGTGTCTGGAGCAGGCGCAGGCACTGCGGGCAACTGCGCAGGCGCACCGGCTCGGGTACGAAGGTGCCGAGCGCCATCTGATCGCGACGGCCACGCGGGTCGCGGCCGGCTCCACCGAGGGAAGGGACCAGTCATGACCGACCAGGTGCTCGAGACGACCACGCCGGTCGGGCTGCCCGAGCAGGTCGAGGTGGTCAACGTCGGGCTGGCGCTGTTCGCGGCGGCCGTGAGCGCGCAGGACCGACCGGCGGTCCAGGTCGACTGGCGTATCCCCGGTGGTGGGGACCCGACCGTCGTGGCCGCGCTGCGACGGTTGTCCGGGCCGCTCACCGCCGGCATCGACACCGCCAATGCCGAGGTGCTGCGTCGCCTCGACACCGGTACCGCGATGCTCACCGGGGTCCGGGCAGGTCGCGAGGTCGTGCCCGAGCTGACCGGGCTCACCTTGCTGCTGCCAGGCCCGCATCTGGAGCTGGCACAGGCATGTGACCCGCTTCGGCGCTCGATGCGCGCTGCCGTCGTCGCCGAGGGGTGGGCCGACAACGTCGGCGCCGCCGACACGCTGCTGGCCTCTGGCGGCGTACGCCTGGTGCCGGCCAACGAGGTCGGGGTGGTCGTCCCGATGGCCACGGTGATGGGACCGACGACGCCGGTCTGGGTCGTTCAGGTCGAGCAGGGCGGTACGGCTGCGTACGCGCCACTGGGTCAGGGCTCCGGCGACGTGGCGTGGTTCGGGCGCGACACCCCGGCCGCGTGCGAGCGGCTGGTGTTCTTGCGCGACGCGGTGGCACCCGTGCTGTCCGCGGCGCTGCGTGAGAGCGACCCGGTCGACGTCATGTCCTTCGCCACGCAGGCACTGGCCATGGGCGACGACGTACACATACGTGCGCAGGCGGCGACCAACCTGCTGCTCAAGCACCTGCTGGCCGGGCTGGTCGGCAGCGACCATCCCCGACGGGTCGAGGTCGCGCGGTTCCTGTCCGGCAACTACCTGCTGTTCCTCACGCTCGGGATGGCGGCGGCGCGGGCCCTGACCGCGTGGGCGGCCCAGGTGAGCGGCGGTTCGATCGTCACGACGATGGCCAGGAACGGTACGGAGTTCGGGGCCAGGCTCTGTGGGGACGACACCTGGTTCCTGGCGCCGGCGCCCATGGTCGGCCATGCGCTGTTCCACCCGGGCAAGACCGAGAAGGACGCCGCTCCGGACATCGGCGACAGCGCGGTGCTCGAGCTGGTCGGGCTCGGGGGGGCCGCCGCCGCGGGGTCCCCCGCGGTGGGTCAGCTTGTCGGCGGGATGGCGGCCGCGGCCGAGCTCACCGAGGATCTCGACCGTGTGTGCGTAGGCCGTTCCAGCCGGTTCACACTCCCGACGTACGGCGGCCGCGGCACGCCCCTGGGCGTCGACGTACGCAAGGTGGTCGAGTACTCCATCACCCCCAAGGTGACCACCGGGATCCTGCACGTCAGCGACGGCAGCGGCCAGGTCGGCGCCGGCCTGGCCGAAGCCCCCCTGGACTGCTTCCGGGACGCCCTGCTGGCCCTGGACGCCCGCCTCTCGCAGTAGTTCATCCGGGCGCAAGGGCTCCGTGTCACAAATCAACCAGCTCTACCGTGATCGGCGGGCTGCCCGCGATCGTGTTGGAGACGTAGCAGACCCGCCGGGCCGGCTCCAGCAACGGCGTCAGCTGCTCAGCCGGTGCACTGCTGGTGACCGTGAGGATCAGGGAGCTGAACGTCTGCCCGTGGTATGTGCCTGTCGCGTCCACCGTGACATCGGGCAGCTCGATGCCGCGCTTGCGCGCCGCCCAGGCCAAAGCCAGCGCGTAGCAGGAGGACAGCGCCGCCAGCAGCAGGTCCGTGGGCATCGGCCCGGCGCCGGTGCCACCGACATCGATGGGCTCGTCCACGACCAGTGGGAACCCCCCGGCGTCCACCTCGCAACGCCAACCACCCACCCATCGCGCGCTCGCCGTGTTCGTCCCGCCTCGTACGCCGGAGTCGCTCAGCGCCCCCACCTGCCGATCCTCTGCTAGGGCCGGGCCCGCGGCCCGGCGATGAAGGACCCGTACGACGGAGTGCGGGCCCCGTCGTACGGGTCGGTCCAGCGCATGGGTCAGACCTTGCGCCCACAGCAGGTCGGGCTCACATGGTCCAGGTGTTGAGGACCAGCGCCCCTTCCTTCCATGCGGTGATCGTGGCGTCCAGCACGTCGCGGGGGTTGATCGGCTTGACGCCTTCCATCATGTCGATCTCGCGCATCCCGTAGAGCGCAGCAGCGGAGAACCGGCACGCGTAGACGTGCCCGCCTTCGTCCATGAACGTCTGCAGCTGCTTGTTGTACGTGAGGTTGCCCGGGAACCCTTCGTCGCCCACCTTCGGATAACCACGCGTGGCCGCGACGACCAAGGAGCCAGGACCGAAGAACACGATGCTCGTGTCAAAGCCCTTGCGCAGGATCCTCGTGGCCGTCAGGAGGTTGACGAGGGAGGCCGAGCTCTCGAAGGGTATGGCGTGGTAGAAGACAAAGGCCTTCTGGCCCGGTTCGGCCATGTGGTCCGGGAACACCTTGTCCTCGTAGTCGACGATCGCGTCGCCAGTCTTGACTCGCTCGCCTACGATCTGGGCCATTGCTGACTCCCTCTGCGTTGTCGTGCTTGGACAAATTGGTGGCTCGCCCGGTGGGCGGGCCCGTGGAGCTCGGTCGTCCCCGCCCTTCAGCCCGTGTGGGTGTGATGGGACGGGGAAGTTGTCGCGCCGGCGTGCTCGGCGCTGGTGAGGATGTCGGGCCACGGGCCCAGCAGGCTGGCTGCTGGCCCGCTGACCTGGGCCGGGGTGTGCCACGTCCGGCGGTGACTACCCGGCATAGTGGCGACGACCTTGTCTCGCAGCGCAATCGGCAGGCGGTAGTAGACCGGCGCATACACCTTCTGCCAGAACACATCCGTGCCCTCGGGTGAACGCGCCTTCAGGCCACTTCGCTTGGCGACCTTTGTCTTCGCTGCGGTCATCAACTCTCGCTGCGACACGCTACGGACCCACCTGGTGAACGCCATGTCAGTTTCCGAGCCGGCTCAGCGCGTTCTGTGCGGCGAGAGCGATCGGCTCGTTCAACGCACCGATCGGCGGGGAGTAGACGTTCTCCATCGTGGCGAGGTCCTTCAAGGTGATGCCCGTGCGTACGGCCATCGCCAGGAAGTCCGCGCGCTCCTTGATCCCCTCCCCGCCCACCATCTGCGCCCCGATCAGCTTCAGCGTCCCCGGCTCTGCCAGCAGCTTGACGATGATCGGCTTGGAGTCCGGGTAGTAGCGCGCCCGCGTGATGCCCTGCGCCTTGCCCATGACGTACGGGATTCCCAGTGCCGTCGCGATCGTCTCGCTGAACGACACTCCACCCACGAACCACTTGCCGGCCGCGAGGCCCCACGGCACGAAGACCGGCTGATAAGCGCGCCGACCGCCGGCCGCGTTGACCCCGGCGACCTTTCCCTGGGAGTAGGCGTGGCTGCCCGACAGGCCCTGCCACGGGATATGGCTGACCCCGTGAGGCACCTCGATGCAGTCCCCCGCGGCCCAGACCCCCGGCTCGGACGTTGCCATCGTCTCGTCGACGATGAAGCCCCCGGCACTGCCGACCTTGATACCGGCCTTGGCTCCCAGCGTCGTGCTCGGCACCTTGTCGGTGGCTACGACGAAAAGATCACAGGCGATCTCACCGCCCGAGGTCACGACCCCGCGGACCGCCCCGTTGTCGTCACCGAGGATCTCCTGCAGCGTGGTGTTGAAGTGCAGGTGGACCCCCATCTCCTCCCAGGAGTCCTCGACGACCTTGGCGATATCGGGGTCGGTGGCCATCGACATGGCCCACGGGCTCGGGTCGACGAGGTGCACCTCGATGCCGCGGTGGGCCAGCGCGGTCGTGATCTCCAGGCCGAGCGGGCCGGCCTCGTGCACGACCGCAGCCTTGACCGAGTCGAACTTCTTGTCCCACTCCATGGCATTGCGGATGTTCTTCATGTAGTAGATGCCGGTCAGATCGCCGCCGGGCACCTGCGGCGCGTCGTACCACCACCCGGTGGCCAGGACGAGCCTGTCGTAGTGCTCCGTGCGCCCGTCCACGGTGAGCGTCCTGGCCTTGGTGTCGATGGCCGAGACCGTCGTCTCGTAGTGGATTTCTATGCCCTGATCGACGTACTGCTGCTTGGTCGCCATGAACAGCCGCTCGAAGTCGGGGATCTCCCTGCCGTGCACGTATGGGATCCCGCAGGGGCTGTAGGCGGCATCCTCGAACTCGGTGTAGACCACGATCTGCGCGTCCGGATCCGTGCCCTTCGCAGCGCCCGCAGCGCCCATCCCGCCGGCACCTCCCCCGACGACCACGATGCGCTGTGCCATCCGGAACCTCCCTGTCACCGAGTCGATCTCAGTCCGCGTTGACTCGTACGTCAGCGTCGACCGGTCCTTCGGCGTTGACTATGAGCGTATGACTGTTCACTATCTTCAATGTACCCCGCGCCCGCGTCAAGGGCGGGGCAAGGCGACACACCTCGTCCTGTCCTCGTAGTCTCAGTGACCGGCCAGGCACGCACATCTCGGCGGCGCGCCTTCGATCAGGAAGTTGTCCCATGCCTCAGCAGGTCGCACAGATCGTGTCGGGGATCGGGCCCAAGGTCCGGGTTCTGCGCAAGCAGGCCGGGCTGTCACTGCAGCAGCTCGCGGTGCAGAGCAACGTGTCCGCGGCCGCCATCCACAAGATCGAGCAGAGCGGCATGGTCCCGACCATCACGACGCTGCTGAAGATCGCGGACGCGCTGGGCCGCCCGGTCAGCTACTTCGTCGACGAGACCGACGCCGCGACGGACCCGACCGTGTTCACCCCCGCCGACCTGGACCGCCCCATCTTCACCTCGCACACCGGCATCGACCTGGCGGGGATCAGTGGGCCGTACGGCAAGTTCCAGCTCGCGGGGGCGCGGGCCACGGTCGTGCCCGGTGCCAGCAGCGGCGAGGCGATGCTCGAGCACCCTGGCGAGGAGCTCGTCTACGTCGTGAGCGGCGAGCTGGAGTTCATCGTCGGCGCCACCACGTACACCCTCGGCCCCGGCGACTCTCTGCACTTTCGCACCGTGCAGCAGCACAGCTGGCGCAACCCCTCCACCAAGGACGCGGTAGCCCTCTGGATGGCCCTACGCCCGCAGTGACTCTCGGGCGCAAGGGTATGCGCCAGCGGTGGGCTCAGGTGAGGCTCGCCTAGGAAGGGAGAAAGGACATCACCTGATTACTGCGGCTCCTAGGGCTGCTCGGCCGGCTTCTAGCCTGGCCACGGGGACGCGGAAGGGGGAGCAGGAGACGTAGTCCAGGCCGACGTCGTGGAAGAAGTGGATCGACTCCGGGTCGCCGCCGTGCTCGCCGCAGATGCCGATCTTCAGGTCCGGGTGCGCGGCCCGGCCCTCCTCCACCGCGATGCGTACGAGCCGACCGACCCCGTGGGCGTCCAGCGTCTCGAACGGCGAGACCGTGAACACGCCCTTCTCCAGGTAGGCAGCGAAGAACGCGGCCTCGACGTCATCACGGGAGAAGCCCCACGTCGTCTGGGTCAGGTCGTTGGTGCCGAAGGAGAAGAAGGATGCCACCTCGGCGATGCGGCTCGCAGTCAGCGCCGCGCGCGGCAGCTCGATCATCGTGCCGATCGGGATGTCCAGCGCCAGGCCGGCCGCCTCTGCGACCTCGGTCACGACACCGTCGATCTCATCGCGCACGAGGTGCAGCTCCATCACGGACCCCACCAGGGGCACCATGATCTCGACCCGGGGATCACCGCCGGCTCGCAGCCGTGCCACCGCTGCGTCGGAGATGGCTCGCACCTGCATCGCGAACAGGCCCGGCACCACCAGACCGAGTCGTACGCCGCGCAACCCCAGCATCGGGTTCGTCTCGTGCAGGCGTTGGACCGCGGCCAGCACCCGCTGGTCGTTGGCGTCTGCCGTACCCGCGGCCTCGGCCAGGGCGACCCGGACACTCAGCTCGGTGATGTCGGGCAAGAACTCGTGCAGCGGCGGGTCCAGCAGCCGGATCGTGACCGGCAGGCCGTCCATGGCCTCGAGCAGGTCGGTGAACTCCTGGCGCTGCATCGGGAGCAGGGCGTCGAGGGCCGCCTCCCGCTCCACGGTGGTGTCAGCCAGGATCACCCGTTCGATGAGGGATCGCCGCTCCCCGAGGAACATGTGCTCCGTCCGGGTCAGGCCGATCCCCTGGGCTCCGAGCCCGCGGGCCCGAGCGGCGTCCTCGGCAGTGTCGGCGTTGGCACGTACGCCCAGCCGACGGGTGGCATCGGCGTGCACGAGCAGCGTGTCGACGGCGCGTACCAACGCGGCTGTCTCCTCGTCCGCGTCGCCGAGCGCCGCGACCAGGCCCTCCTCGAGGTAGGTCGCGGCCGCTGACGGGCGTACGGGCACGCTGCCGGTGAACACCTCGCCCGTGGATCCGTCGATGCTCACCAGGTCGCCCTCGGCGATGCTCACATCCCCGACGCGAGCGAGCTTGGCGGCCTCGTGCACATCGAGCTCCTCGGCGCCGCACACGCACGTCTTGCCCATGCCGCGCGCGACAACGGCGGCGTGACTGGTCTTTCCGCCTCGCGCCGTCAAGATGCCCGTGGAGGCGATCATCCCGCCCAGGTCGTCCGGGCTCGTCTCGCGGCGCACCAGTATGACGTCCTCGCCGCGCGCGGCCCACTCGACAGCGGTGATGGAGTCGAAGACCGCCCGGCCGACCGCGGCACCCGGTGATGCTGCCATCCCACGCGTCAGCAGGGTCCGTTCGGCCTTCGCATCGAACTGTGGAAACATCAACTGCGCCAGCTGTTTTCCACTGACGCGGGCCAACGCCTCGTCGAGCGTGATCAGTTGCTCCTCGACGAGCTGGGTGGCGATCCGGAAGGCTGCGGCAGCGGTTCGCTTGCCCACCCGGGTCTGCAGCATCCACAGCTTGCCGCGCTCGATCGTGAACTCGATGTCGCACAGGTCGCGGTAGTGGGTCTCCAGCCGCCGCATCACCTTGATCAGCTCGGCATAGGACTGCGGGTGGATCGCCTCCAGCTCCGGCAGCGACATCGTGTTACGGATCCCCGCCACCACGTCCTCCCCCTGGGCGTTGACCAGGTAGTCGCCGTACGCGCCGGTCTGACCCGTGGCCGGATCACGGGTGAACGCGACACCGGTGCCAGAGGTCGGGCCGAGGTTGCCGAACACCATCGTGCAGATGTTGACGGCGGTACCAAGATCGTGGCTGATACGTTCCCGACGCCGGTAGAGCCGGGCCCTGTCGGTGTTCCAGGAGTCGAATACCGCTCTGATCGCGTGGTCCAGCTGTTCGCGCGGGTGCTGCGGGAAGTCCTCCCCCGACTCCTCCCGGATGATGGTCTTGAACGTCTCGACCAGACCCTTGAGATCGTCCACGTCGAGATCGATGTCCGAGCTCACTGCCTTGTCGGCCTTGAGCCGATCGAGCGCCTCGGAGAACTTCTCGCCGTCGATGTAGAGCACGGTCTTGCCGTACATCTGCAGCAGCCGACGGAAGGAGTCCCAGGCGAAGCGCTCGTCGCCGCTGACTTCGGCCAGGCCCTTCACGCTCGCGTCGTTGAGCCCGATGTTCAGGACCGTGTCCATCATCCCGGGCATGGAGAACCGCGCTCCGGACCGCACGCTCACCAGGAGCGGATCGTGCCGGTCACCGAGCCGGCGCCCCAGGTGGTCCTCCAGCTGACGCAATGCCATCGTGACCTGCACCCGCAGCGGGGCGGGCTCCTTGCCGGCGTGCAGGTACTCCCGGCACGCCTCGGTCGTGATCGTGAAGCCGGGGGGGACCGGTAGCCCGAGGCGGGTCATCTCCGCCAGGTTCGCGCCCTTCCCGCCGAGCAGGTCCTTCTCGTCCTTGGAACCCTGCGTGAAGTCGAAGACGTATGTCGTCGCGGTGGTGGGCATCGTGAGTGCCTTCCGGTCAGTCCCTGCCTGCGTCCTGCCCACCCGTCACGCAGTTGCGCACCAGGCAGCCCGAGGCTCGTGACTCCTCGTCGTCGGACGCTAGCACTCTCGACGAAGTCCCCTACTGACTCGCTGCGCTCGCCAGCGTGGGCCCAGCCCCGCCATGCGCTTGACGCACCCATTCTTCCCCGTGCGCTGCACTCGCCCGGTCAGCCGCCGGAGACGGACAGCTCGGCGAGGGCCAGCTCGGTCAGGAACCCGTCGAGATCGTCCTGGCTGTCGAGCCAGCGCTCGGGCAGCACCACCCGCCGGGCCGTCGAGGTCCGACCTCGTGGACTGCCCGCGGACTCGGTCGGGAACGGCTGGTCGAGGTCCATCGCAGCGATCAGTGCGTCGACGTCGGCCAGCGTGTCGACGAGCCCGAGCTGCTGTCGCGTCGATGACCCGACACGGAAACCTTTGGTGTACCACGCATGGTGCTTGCGAAAGTCGCGGATGCCCTTCACTGGTCCGTACAGCTCGGTGAGCAGCTCGGCGTGCCTTCGCATCACTGCGGTGACGGTGCGCAGGTCCGGATCCGGCGGGATCGCTCGACCGGTGAACGCGGCGACCAGCTGCCCGAACAGCCACGGTCGGCCGAGGCACCCGCGACCGACGACGATCCCCTCACAACCGGTCTGGCGCACCAGGTCCAGGGCGTCCTGTGCGGTCCACAGGTCCCCGTTGCCGAGCACCGGGACGTCGTACGGGGCCAGCTCGGCCACCAGCCGAGCGATGGCGTCGCGATCGGCGTGGCCACCGTAGAGCTGGGACGCGGTCCGGGCGTGCAACGCGACCCAGGCCGCCCCCTCCCGTGCCGCGGTGCGGCCGGCCTCGAGGTAGGTGAGGTGGTCATCGTCGATGCCTTTGCGCATCTTGACAGTGACCGGTGCCCGACCGTCGGCGGCCCGCACGGTCTCCCTCACGATCGCGGCGAAGAGCCCGCGCTTCCACGGCAGCGCAGCCCCGCCGCCCTTGCGCGTCACCTTGGGCACGGGGCACCCGAAGTTCAGGTCGATGTGGTCGGCGCGGTCCTCGTCCAGCAGCAGCCGTACCGCATCGCCCATCACCTGCGGGTCGACGCCGTACAGCTGGACGCTGCGCGGGCTCTCGTCCTTGTCCATCGCGACCATCGCGAGCGTCTCGGCATTGCGCTCCACCAACGCCCGGCTCGTCACCATCTCTGTGACGTAAAGACCTACCCCACCGCGATCCGGTGATGACGGTGCCCCGCGGTGCGCGGGAGGCACCGTTGGCTCGCCGATCCGCGCGGTGGCCACGCGAGCCGGCTCCGCCCCGAGCACGGCTCGGGCCTGCTCGCGCGCCAGGCGACGAAAGGCCCGGTTCGTGATCCCGGCCATGGGTGCCAGAACGACCGGTACGCCGGCAAGCGCCAGCAGCTCGCGTCCGGTCGTCACCGGCTCATTCTCCCAGGTCCGGGGAGGAAGATGCTCCTCGGTGCGATGGGCCACCGTGCGAGCGAGCCCGGGTGGCCTGGGGACCATGAGGTTCGCCGGCTCGCCGCGGCGCAGACTCCTCGCCAACCCTCACGTGAGCCCTGATGGTGCGGTGACCCGGTGGCCCCGAAACCGCCGACGAACCGATCAACGTCCACTGCCGTGCCACTTGCCTAGAGTGAGCGGACCGTGGCCGGGCGGGGTCCTGCATCGGCCCTGCACCATCCGAGCTGAAGGAGGAC
>JBDTDW010000125.1:0-4053 GCA_039922855.1 Candidatus Nanopelagicales bacterium
AGTGTTCGGTGCGGACTACCCGACCCCGGACGGCACGTGCGTACGTGACTACATCCATGTCACCGACCTCGCCGACGCCCACGCGTCTGCGGCGGGTGCCGCGGTTTCGGGGCCAGCGGGGCACTTCGTGGCATACAACATCGGCCGTGGCATCGGCTCCAGCGTCCTGGAGGTGATGGCTGAGGTCAGCCGGGCGGTCGGCCGAGACATCGACGCCGAGGTCGTCGGACGCCGCCCTGGGGACCCGGCACGAATCGTCGGATCAGTGGCCGCTGCGCGCAGGGGTCTGGGCTGGGCAGCCGGGCGGGACCTGCGCGAGATGGTGACCAGCGCCTGGTCGGCCTGGCAGGCATACCCACCGACCTGAGCCCCCCGGTGTTTCTTCGCGTGCCCGCTCGAAATGTTGCTCTCAGGGTGATGTGACGACGTGTGGAGCGGGTACGCGAGGCAGTCGAGCGGGGTCAGCCGCGGGCCAGCGCCTTGGTGGGGTCCTTGATCGACAGTTCCGCGACCGTTGCCGGCACCGTCGCGTCCTCGAACGCCACCTCGAGCTTCGTACCGTCGTCAGACACCGCGGTAGCGAGCTGTGCCAGCCCGATGAGGCCGAACGCGGGGCTGACCACGCGGCTGGTGAGGATGCCGACGACAGCGCCTTCGTGCAGTACGTCGGCGCCCTCCTCCGGCAGCTCCGTACCCTCGAAAACCAAAGTCTTGAGCCGCTTGGGCGGGGCGCCGGCGATCTGCGCGAGCCGGGCCTTGCCGAGGAACTCCGCGTCGCTGTCCAGGGCCACGAGCCGGTCCAGGGACACGTCGTAGGGCGTGTTCTCAGCGGGGAAGTAGTCCTGCTCGTAGACGATCAGGCCGGCCTCGATGCGTACCGGCTCGAGGGTGTCAAGACCCATGGGTACGGCCCCGGCATCGCACAGCGCCGTCCACAGGGGTACCGCGCCGTCACGGGACGGGATCAGCTCGAAGCCGATCTCACCGGAGAACCCGGTGCGCATGAGCCACGTCGAGACACCGGCGATGTCGACCTTCTCGGTGAGGAAGTTGAAGTACCGCAACGAGGACACGTCGGTGTCGGTCAGTGACTGCAGGATCTCCCGCGACTTCGGCCCCTGCAGCGAGAGCAACGGCATCTCATGCGTGCTCAGCTCGAAGTGGAAGTCGAGGCCTTCGGTGCTCTGCGCCCACCAGTCGCCGAACTCGGTGTTGGTCAGCACCCACCACAGGTCGTCGGCGTGCTTGAAGACGGTGCCGTCATCGACGATGAGCCCGTCCTCGTCCACGAACGGGCCGTAGCGGACCTGTCCGGGCTTCTGTGCCGTGAGGTCCCGGGTAAAGATCCGCTGGATCCCGGCCTGCGCGTCCGGCCCGGTGACGACCCACTTGACCATGGGGTAGACGTCCCAGAGGGCCGCGCCACCGCGTACGGCCTCGTAGCCCGCGGGATGATCCCCGAAGCTGTCCGTCCACCACCAGCCGCCGTCGTCCCGGAACGTGGCCCCCTGTGCCTGCTGGACCTCGTGAAGGACGGAACGGACGGTGTCGGCCACGGCGGTACCTTCCGGAGCAACGGACTGAACGGTCAGTCAGCACCCTACGGCACGCCCGGTCAGCCTCGCCAGCCTCCCGCCGCCACCTTCGGCGGTGACGGTGCCGCCGGCTGCTCTCGGCGCGAGCCTGCTTCCCTGTGCGTGACCGGTGGGCCTGTTGGTTGCGCCCAGCGCAGCGCGGGACACCGGTATTCCTAGGGGCGGCGCGGGGCGCGGGCGGCGGGGTGGGCGCGGATAGGCTGGGGCGTACCGCCCGAAATCCTCCTACCTGGAGCGCGCCCGTGGCTCGCGTCATCGTCGACGTCATGCTCAAGCCCGAGATCCTCGACCCGCAGGGCAAGGCCGTCGAAGGTGCGCTCGAGCGCCTCGGCCTTGCCGGCGTCGCCTCGGTACGTCAGGGCAAACGCTTCGACATCGAGCTGGACGGTGGGATCGACGAGGCCCGGCTCGCCCAGGTGCACGAGCTGGCCGGGTCGCTGCTGTCCAACCCGGTCATCGAGGACTACCGGGTCAAGGAGGTCCCGCAGTGACAGTCGGGGCGGTGAACGAAAGGTCGGTGACGGTCGGGAAGGTGCGGGTCGGGGTTGTCACGTTCCCCGGCTCACTCGACGACAGCGACGCAGCCCGAGCCGTTCGGGTTGCCGGCGCCGAACCGATCAGCCTCTGGTACGCCGACGCCGACCTGCACGACGTTGACGCGGTGATCCTTCCGGGGGGCTTCTCTTACGGGGACTACCTGCGCTGCGGCGCGATCGCTCGCTTCACCCCTGTCATGGCCGAGGTCATCCGGGCCGCTGCCGGCGGTCTCCCGGTCCTCGGTATCTGCAACGGCTTCCAGGTGCTGTGCGAGTCTCACCTGCTACCCGGAGCGCTGGTGCGCAACGAGCGGTTGCACTTCGTGTGCCGCGACCAGCGGTTGCGCATCGAGCAGGTCGATACCGCCTGGACCAGCGGGTACGCATCCGGTGAAGAGATCCTCGTACCATTGAAGAACGGCGAGGGCGGCTACGTGGCGGACGACGCTACGCTGGACCGGCTCGAGGGCGAGGGTCGGGTCGTCGCGCGCTACCTGGATCTCAACCCGAACGGCAGCCGCCGAGACATTGCCGGCATAAGCAACGAGCGGGGCAATATCGTCGGGCTGATGCCGCACCCAGAGCACGCGATCGACAGTCTCACCGGGCCGAGCACCGACGGGCTCCGGTTCTTCACCTCGGTTCTGCAGCGACTCGTGAGCGCGTGAGCCTGTGAACCTCGCCAGCCAGGCCATCGACACCGTGGCGGTGGCCGCGACGACACCCGAGGTCACCCAGCCGTACGCCGAGCTCGGGCTCAAGACCGATGAGTACCAGCAGATCCGGGAGATCCTGGGCCGTCGCCCCACCAGCGCTGAGCTTGCGATGTACAGCGTCATGTGGAGCGAGCACTGCTCGTACAAGTCGAGCAAGGTGCATCTCAAGGCGTTCGGCGACAAGGCACCGCAGACCGACAAGCTGCTCGTCGGGATCGGGGAGAACGCGGGCGTCGTCGACATCGGGGACGGCTGGGCCGTCACGTTCAAGGTCGAGTCGCACAACCACCCGTCGTACGTCGAGCCGTACCAGGGCGCGGCGACCGGGATCGGTGGCATCGTGCGCGACATCATCTCGATGGGTGCCCGACCGGTCGCGGTCATGGACCCGCTGCGCTTCGGCGCGGCCGACCACCCGGACACCAGGCGAGTGCTGCCAGGAGTTGTGGCCGGGATCGGCGGGTACGGAAACTGCCTGGGACTTCCCAACATCGGCGGTGAGGTCGTCTTCGACGCCTCGTACCAAGGAAACCCGCTCGTCAATGCGCTCGCGGTCGGTGTCCTGCGGCACGAGGACATCCACCTCGCGAGCGCGCGCGGCGTGGGGAACCTCGTGGTGCTGTACGGCGCCAAGACCGGCGGCGACGGCATCGGCGGTGCGTCGATCCTTGCCTCGGACACGTTCGCCGACGGCGGGCCGACCAAACGACCCGCCGTCCAGGTCGGCGACCCATTCATGGAGAAGCTGCTCATCGAGTGCACCCTCGAGGCGCTGCACGCCGGGCTGGTCGAGGGTATCCAGGACCTCGGTGCCGCCGGACTGTCCTGTGCTACCAGCGAGCTCGCCAGCAACGGCGAGGGTGGCATGCATGTGCGCCTGGAGACCGTCCCGCTGCGCGACGCGACGCTGACTCCTGAGGAGATCCTCATGAGCGAGTCGCAGGAACGCATGTGCGCCGTCGTGACCCCGGAGCGGATCGAGGCATTCCTCGCGGTCTGCGACAAGTGGGACGTCAGCGCGACCGTCATCGGTGAGGTCACGAGCACGGGGCGCCTGGTGATCGAATGGGCCGGGGAGACGATCGTCGACGTACCCCCGCGCACCGTCGCCCACGACGGGCCGGTGTACGAGCGTCCGTACGCCCGCCCGCCGTGGCAGGACGCGCTGCAGTCGGCCGGACCTGCCCACCTCAAGCGCCCGGACAC
>JBDTDW010000126.1:0-5302 GCA_039922855.1 Candidatus Nanopelagicales bacterium
CCTGAGGTCCACCAGCGCCCGCGGACGTAGGCAGCGAGGGACAGCGCCTACAGGCCCGTACCGCGGCGGTCGCCCGCGGGCTGGGACCGCAGCGCCGCGACATGGCAGGCTGGACACGATATGACCCAACTACCCTGGAGTAATTCGTGCTGATCCTCGCCCTCATCGTCTTCGGCATGATCGTCGGTGGCCTGGCCAGCCTGCTGATCGGCGGTGGCAACTTCCGGACCATCAACTGGGGACAGGCCCTGATCGCCGGGCTGCTCGGGTCTTTCGTCGGGGGCCTGCTCCTGAGTCTTGTGACAGGGAACGGACTTTCCATCGGACCCTCCGGGCTGATCGGCTCCTTCGTCGGCGCCGTGATCGTCCTGCTCATCTGGCGGCCCAAGCCCCGCGTGGAGCACTGAAGTCCCCGTGCACAGTGACGTACCAGTGGACGGTGAAGTCCCAGCGACAGGTGAGGTCGTAGCGAGCACTGACGTCTCAGAGAGCTAGCGGGCCGCCGCCTCACCCCGTCGAGGCGCTACCTTCATCGGGGCCTTCGGCCCCGGCCACCACGCAGAACTCGTTGCCTTCCGGGTCGGCCATCACCTGCCACCAGGTGTCGAACTCCTCCACCCGAGCGCCCACCGTCGTCGCCCCGAGGCGCTGCAGCCGAAGGATGTGCCGGTCGGGGTCCTTGGGATGCAGGTCCAGGTGCATGCGGTTCTTGCCGCCCGGCCGCCCCGCACCGCCCTGCATCACCAGCACGGGTCCCAGGGCATCGCCGTCGGCGGGCAGCAGCACCCGATATTGCCCGAACGACTGCGCAACCCGATAGTTCAGTGCCTCGGCCCAGAACTGCGCCAGCGTGTCAGGGACGACGGCATCGAGCACCACTGTGATCCGCATCACCCGACGCTAGGGGATTCGAGCGGCTCGAGACGCACAAATGCCGCAAAGTGCCGGACCGCCGGTCGGCATCGACGATCGTCGTAGCCGACTCCGCGGGCCAAAACGAACGACCACCCGAACCGGCAGCTCGCCGATCCGGGTGGTCGTTGCGGATGGACCTCGTCAGGCGTTGGTCGGGAAGCCGAGGTTCAGGCCACCGTGGCTGGGGTCGAGCCAGCGACTTGTCACGACCTTGCCGCGGGTGAAGAAGTGCACGCCCTCGACTCCGTGGGCGTGGGTGTCGCCGAACAACGATGCCTTCCAGCCACCGAAGGAGTAGTACGACATCGGTACGGGAACCGGCACGTTGATGCCGACCATGCCGACCTCGACCTCGTTCTGGTAGCGCCGCGCAGCACCGCCGTCATTGGTGAAGATGGACGTACCGTTGCCGTACGGGTTGGCGTTCACCAGCGCGAGCGCGTCGTCGTACGTCGGAACCCGCAGGACCGAAAGTACCGGGCCGAAAATCTCCTCGGTGTAGATGCTCATGTCCGTGGTGACGTTGTCGAACAGCGTCGGGGCGAGCCAGAAACCGCCGTCCGCGCCGTCCACCTTCGGGTCCCGGCCGTCCACGACAGGTGTTGCACCGGCGTCGATGCCGGCCTGGACGTACGAGGCCACCTTGTCCCTATGGGCACCGGTGATGAGCGGACCCATGTCGCAACCGCGTCGGCCGTCACCGGTCTTCAGCGTGGCCATCCGCTCCTTGATCTTCGCGATCAGCGGGTCTGCGATGTCGCCGACCACGACCAGTGCGGAAACCGCCATGCAGCGCTCACCGGCCGACCCGAAGCCGGCGTTCACGGCCGCGTCGGCGGCAAGGTCCAGGTCGGCGTCTGGGAGCACGACCATGTGGTTCTTGGCCCCACCGAGGGCCTGGACCCGCTTGCCGCTGGCGGTGCCACGCTCGTACACGTACCGCGCGATCGGGGTGGACCCGACGAAGGACACGCTCTTGACGTCCCTGTGGTCCAGCAGGGCGTCGACGGACACCTTGTCGCCGTGCACGACGTTGAACACCCCCGCGGGCAGCCCGGCCTCGGCCCAGATCTCAGCGACGAAGTTCGTGGCGCTGGGGTCCTTCTCGCTCGGCTTGACCACGACGGCATTGCCCGCGGCGATCGCGATGGGGAAGAACCACATCGGGACCATGGCGGGGAAGTTGAACGGGGTGATGATCGCGGCCACCCCGAGCGGCTGACGGATCGAGTAGACGTCGACCTTGGTCGAGGCGCCTTCGGAGAAGCCGCCCTTGAGCAGGTGCGGCATGCCGCACGCGAACTCGACGACCTCCAGGCCGCGGGTGACCTCGCCGAGCGCGTCCGAGAGGACCTTGCCATGTTCGGCGGTGATGATCGCAGCCATCTCCTCCTTGCGCTCGTTGAGCAGCTCCCGGAAGCGGAAGATCACCAGCATGCGCTTGGCCAGCGACGTGTCACGCCAGCCCTCGAACGCCTCCTTTGCGCTCGCGACAGCTGCGTCGACGTCGGACTGGTCTGCGAGGGCGACGCGGCCCGAGACCTCTCCGGTCGCGGGGTTGAAGACGTCGGCGCGACGGCCGCTGTGGCCTTCGTAGGACTTGCCGTCGATCCAGTGGTTGATCTGTGTGGGCTCGGTCATACCCTCAGTCTGGGCCACAGTGGACCAGCAGCGCCACCGACACCCTGCAGATCCGTACCCACATGCGCTGACACCCTGTCAGTTCTGCAAGACGGCCGGCCAGGCCTCAGTGGGGGGAAGGCCGCACGCTCAGGATGCGGTGCGCGGGGCACCTTCATCCCCGCAGGAGAAGGGTCAGGAGTCGAAGCCGAGTCCTACCCGGTCGAGGGTACGCAGCCACAGGTTGCGCTTACCTTCGTTGCGGTCGGCGCGGTCCAGGGACCACCGGGTCAGCTCCACCCCGGCCCAGCGTGCCGGTCCGGGCGGGAACGGCAGCGGGAGCGTGCGGACCATCTCGTTGTCCGTGCGCTCGGTCGTGGTCCCCGCAAGCAGGTCCAGCATGACGGCGGCACCGAAGCGCGAAGCACCGACGCCCAGACCGGTGTAACCGGCGGCGTAAGCGACCCGCCCACGACGTGCGGTGCCCATGAACGGGGAGAACCGGGCGCACGTGTCGATGGCACCGCCCCAGGTGTGGCTCATCGCCACGCCCTCCAGCTGCGGGAAGGTCTCGACGAGGTGCTCGGCCAGCAGTGCGAACGTCTCGGGTCGCTGGTCGAAGGAGGGCGACATGCCGCGGCGGTGGAAGACGGCGTCGTAGCCACCGAAGAGGATCCGGTCCTCCTCGATCCGACGGTAGTAGTGGAACTGGTTCCCGTCGTCGCCGATCCCCATCCGGTCGCCCCACCCGATGGCGTCCCAACGGGCGCGATCGATCGGCTCGGTGACCACCACGTAGTCGTACACCGGAACGAGGTAGTGCTTCAGTCGTGCCAACAGAGGCGGAAAGGCGTTGGTGGCCAACGCCACATGAGCGGCCGTGACCGAGCCGGGGCCGTCGGCTCCCGCAGTGGCGACCCGCACCCCAGCGCCGTCGTCGGCCAGGTCCAGCGCCCGGGTGCCTTCGTACAGTCGCACTCCGGCATCCAACGCGATGCGCCGCAGTCCCCAGGCCAGCCGGGCCGGGTCGACCATCGCCGCGCCAGCCCGATCGAACAGGCCCGCGTGATACAGCGGCGAGTCGGCCAGGGCGCGCACCGAGTCCCTGTCGAGGTACTCCAGATCCACGCCGTACGACCGCGCGACCTCCGGCGCCTCCCGCAGCTCGCCGACCTGGTAGTCCTCGGTGGCCACGTCGAGCTCTCCGGTGAGCTCGAACCCGCAGTCGATGTCGTACGTCGCCACGGTGTCCGCGATGCCCTGCAGGTTCTCCTGCCCGAGGCGGGTCAGCTTCGCCAGCTCTTCGGGCCAGCGCGAGAGACCGTTGCCGAATCCGTGCGTCAGGGATGCCGCACAGAATCCGCCGTTGCGCCCGCTCGCGGCCCAACCGACCCGGCTGCCCTCCACGAGCACCACGTCGCGTTCGGGAGCCGCGGCCTTGGCCAGCACCGCCGTCCAAAGTCCGGTGAAACCGGCCCCCACGACGAGCAGGTCCGCGTCCTCATGCCCGGTCAACGGCGGTGTCGGCTCTGGGCGGACCGGCGAGTCGAGCCAGAACGGCATCGGCGCGGCGCCGGCTATCGCGCTGTGAGCTTGCGGTCCAGCGGTACGTGCGAACGGCACGACTCTCTCAGCTCTCATCCGAGCCGCCCCGGGTCCTCCGGACGATACGGCCGCCCCGGGCGGGTGGACGGCCCACCACGTACACCCGCGACGCTCGAACCCTAGCGGGGCGTGCGGCGCGCTCGACCTGCCACCCTCAGAACCACTGCGCCAGACCGGTTCACGCAATAGCCGTTCCGCTTCGTCAGCACCCGTGACCTGAGGCCGGCAGCACGCGACGCGACCCTTCCGGCTAGCGTTGTCAATTCGGTGGCGACGCGGCATCCCAGGCCACACACGAGGTCAGACCACGACGGAGACGAGCCCATGACGACGCGACGCGCCTTGGTACGGCGACCCTCCCCACGCCTTGCTGAGGGCCTGGTCACGCACATCGAGCGGCAACCGGTCGACACCGAGAAGGCGTTCGCGCAGTGGGACGACTACGTCAGGACCCTGCAGGCTCACGGCTGGGAGACGATCGAGGTCCCGCCCGCCCCGGACTGTCCGGACAGCGCCTTCGTCGAGGACGCGGTCGTGGCCTGGGGTGATCTGGCGCTTGTCACCCGCCCCGGCGACGATACCCGCAAGCCGGAGACCATCGAGGCGCAGCGCACGGTGTCAGCCCTCGGTTTCCAGGTGCACAGCATCACGGGCGAAGGAACCCTCGACGGCGGTGACGTACTGAAGGTGCAGGACGTCTTCTACGTCGGCCGCGGCGGCCGTACCAACGCCGAAGGCGTCCGGCAGATGCGCGCGCTGTTCGCGCCGTTAGGCATCCAGGTCGTCGCGGTGCCACTCACGAAGGCGCTGCACCTGAAGTCGGCGGTAACCGCCCTACCGGACGGTTCGATCATCGGATACGCCCCCGTCGTCGACGACCCGGCGTTCTTCCCGAGGTTCGTCGAGGTCCCCGAGGAGTCAGGTGCCCACGTCGTCGACCTCGGCGAGGGCCGGCTGCTGATGGCGGCCGATGCACCGAGGACCGCCGCTCTGCTCGAGGACCTCGGATACCAACCGGTGCTCGTGGACATTTCCGAGTACGAGAAGCTGGAAGGCTGCGTCACCTGCCTGTCGGTACGCCTGCGCGGCGCCGAGTGAGACGCCGCATGATCGGTTCACGCCGCCGGCTGCGATCACGGCGCCGGCCGGCAGCTTCCCCACG
>JBDTDW010000127.1:0-17976 GCA_039922855.1 Candidatus Nanopelagicales bacterium
GTCGAGCCGGTGTACGTCGCGGGCGTTCGGGGCCACCAGGACGGTGCCACGTCCGGCGGTCGCGGCGCTCGCGGCGAGGTGAGCCAGGGCCCCTGCCCAGTCCTGCCCCGGCAGCGCTGTCCATGCCGCCCGGGTAGCCGGCGACTCAGGGGCCGCCGGTGTGCGCAGCTGCGCGAGCAGGGCGTCACCACCGGTGTACGCCGACCAGCCGCCATCTGCGAGCGGCGCCGGGACCGGCTCGAGGACGGTCGGTGTCGAGGCGAGGAACGCCGCCTCGGTCGCGGCGTGCCGCGGCGGTACGGCCGAGCGCAGGACGTCGGGCAGGGTGCCGGCGTAACGATCGGCGACGGCGCGCGCAAGGGTGATGATCTCGGGAGTCAGGACCGGATCGGCAGAAACGACCCGGTGCAACCGGACCAGGGTGCGCTCGGACGTGGACTCGCGGACCCGCGCCACGACCCAACCGTCCACCTGGCGTCCGGCGAACCGGACCCGCACCCTCACCCCGGGCTGGGCAGCGTCGGCCATCGAGGCCGGGACGGCATAGTCGAACGTACGGTCCAGGTGCGCCAGAGCGACATCGACAACGACCTGTGCGACCGGGTCGCGTCCCGCCAGACCCTCTGGCGCCTTGGTACGTGAGCGGCGCACCCGCTCGTGCAGCAGCGCCAGCTGCTCACTGCCGGGGTCCGAGCTCACCCCGGATGTCTACCCGACGGGTGCGTCAGGGCGTGCTGGGGTATCCCCAGCACGGCTCCCACGTCCTGGCGTACCTGCTCGAAACGTCGCGAATCGGGCAATTTGCGATGCCTCAAGCAGGTACTCGAGAAGCGGGGTACGGGTTCAGGCGCCAGCGGCCGCTTTGAGCGCTTCGGCGCGATCGGTGCGCTCCCAGGTGAAGTTAGGCAGCTCGCGCCCGAAGTGGCCGTACGCGGCGGTATCGGCGTAGATGGGGCGCAGCAGGTCGAGATCCCGGATGATCGCGGCGGGACGCAGGTCGAAGACCTGCAGGACCGCATCCTGGATCTTCTCATCGCTTGTGACACCGGTACCGAACGTCTCCACGAACACCCCGACGGGGTGCGCCTTGCCGATCGCGTATGCGACCTGGACCTCGCACTGCGTCGCAAGGCCGGCCGCCACCACGTTCTTCGCCACCCAGCGCATCGCGTACGCCGCTGACCGGTCGACCTTGCTCGGGTCCTTTCCCGAGAACGCGCCACCGCCATGGCGGGCGTAGCCGCCGTACGAGTCCACGATGATCTTGCGACCGGTCAGGCCGGCGTCACCCATCGGTCCGCCGATCTCGAATCGGCCCGTCGGGTTGACCAGCAACCGATATCCCGCGGTCTCGATCCCCAGTCCCTCGAGCTCGGGAGCGACGACACTCTCAGCCACGTCAGGGGTGAGCAGCGTGGCCAGGTCGATGTCCGCCGCGTGCTGGCTCGAGACCACGACCGTGTCAAGGCGTACCGGCTTGGTGCCGTCGTACTCGATCGTGACCTGGGTCTTGCCGTCCGGGCGCAGGTACGGGATCACGCCGTCCTTGCGCACCTGCGCGAGTCGTTTGGCCAGGCGGTGCGCCAGAGCGATCGGCAGCGGCATCAGCTCGGGGGTGTCGGTGTTCGCGTAGCCGAACATCAAGCCCTGGTCGCCGGCGCCCTGCCGGTCGAGCTCATCGGTGGACTCGCCGGAGCGCTCCTCGATCGCGTCGTTGACGCCCTGCGCGATGTCGGGGCTCTGCGCCCCGATCGATACGGCGATTCCGCACGAGGCACCGTCGAAGCCCTTCTTGCTGGAGTCGTACCCGATCTCCAGGATGCGCTCACGCACGATTGCCGGGATGTCGATCCAGCCACTGGTGGTCACCTCGCCGGCCACGTGCACCTGCCCGGTGGTGACGAGCGTCTCGACGGCGACCCGACTGTTCGCGTCCTCCTTCAGCATCGCATCGAGGATCGAGTCGCTGATCTGGTCAGCGATCTTGTCGGGGTGACCCTCGGTGACGGACTCGGAGGTGAAAAGACGACGTGACACTCGCGCTCCAGGTGTGCGGGGACCTACGGCCACCGCTGCTGACGGGTGGACCGACTACGCAGTCTAACGGGCGCGCCGGGCAGTCCTGCCCAACCTCGTACCCCGCGCCGCCGTAGGCCGCCGGGAGCGCACCCCGCCGTGGTGGCGTCCACCGCGGGGTCCCCGTTGCGGCGGCGGCTCGTGCTCTGGAGATCGTGCAGCAAAGACACGCCGGTGGCCGCGCCCGAATTGGGTTGGATGATCTCCATTGGAGATCATCCAACCGAGCTCAGCGCAGTCGGGGGGCCACCAGGTCCCAGATGGCGTCGGCGACCTCGCGCTTGCTGGCATCGGGTACGGCCACCTCGGAGCCGTCGCTGCCCAGCACGACCGCGGCGTTGTGGGCGACCTCGAAACCCTGCCCGCCGGAAACATCGTTGACCACCAGCAGGTCGACGCCCTTGCGGGCGAGCTTGGCCCGGCCGTACTCGACTACGGACCCGGCAGCGTCACCGGTCTCGGCGGCGAACCCGACGACAAGCTGTCCGTCCGCGGACTCGCGCGCCCGGGCCACCAGGTCGACGAGGACGTCCGCGGTTCGCTCGAGGAGCACCTGCGTGGGTGCGTCCCCGGTCTTCTTGATCTTCGTCGCCTCGACACGGCGCGGGCGGAAGTCCGCCACGGCCGCCGCCATCACCACGGCGTCGGCGTGTTTGGCCTGCTCCAGCATCTCGTCGTGCAGCTGCGCGGCCGTCCCGACGAGGACGAGCGTCGCGGCACTCGGCGCTGGCACGACCAGGTTGGCCGCGACGAGGACGACCTTGGCGCCGCGGGCGAGCGCTGCCTCGGCCAGGGCGACACCCTGGCGTCCGCTGCTGCGATTGCCCAGGAAGCGCACCGGGTCCAACGGTTCGCGGGTGCCTCCAGCACTGATCAGGACCCGTCGCCCGGCAAGGTCCCGGCGCCGGTGCAGCAGAGCCGTGGCAGCCGCGAGCAGCTCGGACGCCTCCGGGAGCCGGCCCTTGCCGGAATCGACCCCGGTCAGTCGCCCGACCGCCGGCTCCAGCACCACGACCCCACGGGCCCGCAGCGTCGCGACGTTGGCACAGGTGGCGGGGTGCTCCCACATCTCGGTATGCATGGCCGGTGCCATCAGCACCGGGCAGCTGGCGGTCAACAGCACGTTGGTCAGCAGGTCGTCGGCCAGCCCGTGTGCGGCCCGGGCGAGCAGGTCTGCGGTGGCCGGGGCCACGACGACCAGGTCCGCATCCTGACCCAGGCGAACGTGAGGGACGTCGGCGACACCGCTCCAGACCTGAGTGCTCACCGGATGCCCGGACAGGGCCTCCCAGGTGGCCGCGCCGACGAAGTGCAGTGCCGCCTCGGTCGGGACCACGCGGACGTCGTGCCCCGACTCGGTCAGCCCACGCAGCAGCTCACAGACCTTGTACGCCGCGATCCCACCGGCCACCCCCAGGACCACCCGGACGGGCGACACCGACTCGGTCACCATCGGATGTGGGGAGCGGCTAGAAGGAGGGCTCTACGACCGGCGCAGGCTCGGCGTCGGGATCGAACGGCTCGGAGAACAGCAGGCCGGCGTTGATCTCCCGCAGCGCGATCGACAGCGGCTTCTCCTGCACGTGTGTCTCCACCAGAGGACCGACGTACTCGAGCAGGCCCTCGGAGAGCTGGGAGTAGTACGCGTTGATCTGCCGGGCGCGCTTGGACGCGTAGATCACCAAGGAGTACTTCGAGTCGGTCGCCTCGAGCAGCTCGTCGATGGGCGGGTTGGTGATGCCCTCAGGATTGGAGACGGTACCGGACACGGCGGACAACTCTCTCTCGTCGAACTCTTCGAAATCGGGCTCATCGAACTCATCGAAACTCAGGCCGGTGGCACGGCTCGAGGTGGTACGTCACCGGGGTGTGCCGCCAGGTCGGGGTCCGTCACCGGAGCACGCCCCGGGGCCCCTTCGGGACCGGACAGATCCATCAAGGCTACCAGCGCACGAGCAGCCTCCTCGACCGACGCGTTGACGACGGTGGCGTCGAACTCCGCCTCGGCCGCCAGCTCGACGCGGGCGGTACGCAGCCGCTGCTCGATGACGTCCGCCGGTTCGGTGCCCCGGCCCATCAGCCGGGCGACAAGCGCGTCCCACGACGGTGGGGCGACGAACACCAGCTGGGCATCCGGCAGCGCAGCGCGCACCTGGCGAGCGCCCTGCAGATCAATCTCGAGGACGACGGGTACGCCGTCCGTGAGGTGCGCCAGCACCGCGGCCCGTGGGGTGCCGTAGAAGTTGCCGGCGAACTCCGCGTACTCCAGCAGCTCGCCGCGCTCCACCAGCCCGGCGAACTCGGAGTGGTCCACGAAGAAGTAGTCGACGCCGTCGGTCTCTCCCGGCCGGGGCGGTCGGGTCGTGGCCGAGACGGACAGCCAGACGTCCGGGCGCTGCTCGCGCAGGCGGCCCACCAGTGTCGACTTGCCGACCCCCGAGGGCCCGGACAGCACGGTGAGCCGGGCAGGACGGCGGGGCAGCACAGCGAAGGACTCGTCGGCGCTAGGCCGCGAACTCCTTGCCCAGCGCGGTGATCTGGTGCGCTCCGAGCCCGCGTCCCCGACGGTTCTCCGCGATCTGCAGGCGGTCCATGATCTCCTTGGCGCGCACCTTGCCGACCCCGGGCATCGCCTCCAGCAGCGCCGAGACCTTCATCTTGCCGATCATGTCGTCGCTCTGACCGGCGTCGATGACCTCAGCGATCGAGGCCCCGGAGCGCTTGAGCCGGTTCTTGACCTCGGCCCGTACCCGTCGCGCCTGCGCGGCTTTGGCGAGCGCGTCGCTGCGCTGCTCCGGAGTCAGGGGTGGCAGTCCCACGGAACGTCCTCTCGATCGATCTGGCTGAGCGAACTGTCGCCAGATGCGAACACTAGCCAGAATGCCCAGTTGCATGGAACAGGTACCCGCCACCGGGTGGGTCCCGGCGCGGGCCGCCGGACCCGATCAGTGGAGCAGGGACTGCGCGATGGCCTGGGCGGCTGCCCGGACGTCCGCAGCCGCCGTGATGGGCCGGCCGATGACCAGCAGGTCGGCCCCGTCCGCGAGGGCTTGCGCCGGGGTGGCCACCCGGACCTGGTCCCCGACCTCCGAACCCGCCGGTCGCACGCCGGGGGTGACCAGGACGACGTCCGGACCTACCTCCGAACGGATCGCCGCCACCTCGTGCGGGGAGCACACGATGCCCCGGGCACCGGCTCCGACCGCGAGCGCGGCCAGTCGCAGGGACGCCTCGCGCGCCGGTCCGGCCAGGCCCACGTCGAGCAGGTCCTGCTCGGACAGCGAGGTCAGCACCGTCACGGCGGTCACGCACGTCTCGGGCAGCTCGGCCACGGCCGCTCGTACCATCGCCGCGCCACCGCTGGCATGGACCGTCAGGTACGCCGGCCGCAGGTGCGCCACGGACCGTGCCGCCCCGGCCACGGTGTTGGGGATGTCGTGGAGCTTGAGGTCCAGGAAGACCGCGCGGCCGCCCGAGGCGCCCCGGGCACCCAGCACTACCGCCGCACCGTCGCGCAGGTACGATTCCAGCCCCACCTTGACCGTCGAGATGTACGGTCCGGCCGCCTCCGCCCACGCCACCGCGGTGGTGAGCAGGGCAGCGTCCAGCGCCAGCGCGACCGGAGGCAGTGCGACCGGCGGCACAGTGATCGGGGTCACCGCTCGGCCAGGTCGGCGAGCGGGGTCGCCTCCTGGTCGAGCACCTCGGCCACATCGGGATCGGGCCCGAGCAGCACCGTGCCGGCGACCGGATCCGGCGCCCGGTGGGCGTAACCGACAGCATCGGCCAAGGACGTGAAGCCTCGGTCCAGCAGCGCCCAGGCCAGTTGCCGGGACACCCGCTCCGGGGCGGAGGGGTCGTTGAACGTCGCTGTACCCACGCTCACCGCGCTCGCGCCGGCCAAGATGAATTCGAGGGCATCGACACCGTGCCGGATCCCGCCCATGCCCAGGATCGGGACGTCGGGCAGTGCCGCGTGGACCTGATAGACGCAGCGCACTGCGACGGGCCGGATCGCGGGTCCGGACAGTCCTCCGGTCACCCCGGCGAGCGCGGGACGCATCGTGTCGACGTCGATGACCATGCCCAGCAGCGTGTTGATCAAAGACAGTCCGTCGGCGCCGGCAGCTACAACGCTGCGGGCGATCTCGACGATGTCGGTCACATCGGCAGAGAGCTTGGCCAGCACCGGGACCGACGGCATCGTGTTGCGGCGTACCGTCGACAACACCGCCGCCGCTGCACCCGTGTCGCACGCGAAGACCTGCCCGCGGTCCTCCACGTTCGGGCAGCTGATGTTCACCTCGATAGCGGTGAGGCCTTCGACGTGGCGCAGCTTCTGCGCGAGCTTGGTGTATTCATCGACGGAGCCGCCTGCGATCGACACGACAGTACGGATGCCGCGGTCGCGCAGCCAACGCAGATCACGCTCGAGGAAGCCGTCGATGCCCGGACCCTGCAGCCCGATCGAGTTGAGCATCCCGCTGGGAGTCTCGGCCATCCGCGGCGTGGGCCGTCCCGAACGCGGCGCGAGCATGACGCTCTTGGTCACGACCGCCCCGATCCGCTCGAGGTCCAGGAACGGCTCGAGCTCGCGGCCGGACGCCGCGCAGCCGGACGCGGTCAGAACGGCGTCAGGAAGAGTTACCCCACCGACGTCGGCGGACATGTCGAAGTCGGGGCGGTCCAGTGAGGTGTCCCGGCGTGGCTCGCGGGTGATGACGGCGCGGGTCATGAGCTCTCCTCGACGGCGGGGGCCCCGTAGGCGTCCGGCGGCACCGTACCGATGTCGGCCCACCGCACCCGGTCCGCCCGGAACACCGGCCCGTCCGTGCACGAGCGCAGCATGCGGGTCACGCCGTCGTCCCCGATGACCGGCAGCACGCAGGTCATGCAGATCCCGGTGCCGCAGGCCATCGACTCCTCGACCAGGCACTGGGCGTGCGCTCCGTGCGCGTGCGCCACCTCAGCTACGGCCGCCAGCATCGGCATCGGACCGCAGGCGTAGACCACGTCGGCATCGGTGCGTTCCAGCACCGCCGGCAGCACGTCCGTGGCCCGGCCGTGCTCGCCGACCGAGCCGTCGTCGGTGGTCAGGGTCAGGGTCGCCGCGATCCGCTTGGCGTCCAGCACCCCGAACAGCTTGTCCTCGGTCGAGGCGCCTAGCACGACGTCAATCCGGCACCCACGGGCCCGCAGCGACTCGGCCAGCATGAACATCGGGGCCGAGCCGTAGCCCCCGGCGACCAGGACGCAGGAGACCGGCTGGCGCGGCAGCGCGAACGGGCGCCCGAGCGGTCCGACGATCTCGACGGAGTCGTGCCGGTGACGCTCGGACAGCCACCGGGTGCCCTTGCCCACGACGGAGAACACGATGTCCAGGGTGCCGCCGTAGACGCCGCGTGAGGCGACGTTGTAGATCGAGAACGCTCGTCGCAGCAGGGTCGCGCCGTCGTCGCCGCCGCAGGACACGGCGACGAAGTGCCCCGGTCGGGTCAGCTCCGGGATCCCGGCCGCTGTCAGCGTCATCACGTGGTAGGAGCCAGCCCGTCGCAGGGCGATGACCTCTGACTTGACCTGAACCGGTGCCTTCGTCTCTGCTGTCCTACTCCGAGCGGACCCAGCCGTCTCAGCAGTCACCATCAGCCTTCCTCGTCCTGCAGCGCACGCAGACCGGCCAGGTCGGCGCCATGTTCCTGGAGGGACCGTACGCCGATCTCACCGGCGATCAACGACTCGATGCCCTGCACGGTAGCCGCCAGCCCCTGCACCGTGGTGATGGAGGGCACCCCCTTGAGCACCGCCGCGGTACGGATCTCGTAGCCGTCGAGCCTGGGCCCGACGCCGTACGGCGTGTTGACGATCAGGTCGACGTCGCCGGCCATGATCGCCTGCACCGTGGTCGGCGTGCCGTCCGCGCCGGGACCCTCGCGGTGCTTGCGCAGCACGGTGGCCTTGAGCCCGTTGCGGCGCAGCACCTCCGCCGTGCCCGAGGTGGCCAGGATGTCGAACCCGAGGTCCGCGAGCCGCTTCACCGGGAAGATCATCGAACGCTTGTCCCGGTTCGCCACGGACACGAACGCCCGGCCGCCGGTGGGCAGCCCCGAGGCGTACGCAGCCGCCTGGGACTTCGCGAACGCCATGCCGAACGTGGAGTCGATGCCCATGACCTCACCGGTCGAGCGCATCTCCGGGCCCAGGATCGTGTCGACCCCGTGGAACCGACCGAAGGGCAGGACCGCCTCCTTGACCGCGGCCGGTCCACCGACCGGTAGCGTCCCGCCGTCACCGCGCGCGGGCAGCACGCCGGCCGCACGCAGCGCCGCGATCGACTCGCCCATCGTGATCCGGGCGGCAGCGGTCGCGACGGGTACGGCGGTCGCCTTCGACACGAACGGCACGGTTCGCGAGGCCCGCGGGTTGGCCTCGAGCACGTAGAGGACGTCACCGGCCAGGGCGAACTGCACGTTGAGCAGGCCGCGGACCCCGACGCCTTCGGCGATCGCTGTCGTCGAGGCCCGGATGCGCTCGATCTCGTCGTGCCCCAACGTGATCGGGGGGAGTGCGCAGGCCGAGTCGCCGGAGTGGATCCCGGCCTCCTCGATGTGCTCCATGACCCCGGCGAGGTAGAGCTCGTGGCCGTCGTACAGGGCGTCGACGTCGATCTCGATCGCGTCGTCGAGGAACCGGTCGACCAGCACCGGGTGCTCCGGGCTGACCTCGGTGGCCCGGCCTATGTAGCCGCGCAGCATCTCCTCGTCGTACACGATCTCCATGCCGCGTCCGCCCAGGACGTAAGACGGGCGTACCAGGACGGGGTATCCCACCCGGTCGGCCACCTCGGCCGCCTCCTGGAACGACAGCGCCATCCCGTGGGCCGGGGCCGGCAGGCCGGCCGCTGCCAGCACCCGACCGAACGCCCCGCGCTCCTCCGCGAGATGGATCGCCTCCGGGCTGGTACCCACGATGGGAAGGCCGGCGTCCTTCAGCGGCTGCGCCAGCGACAGCGGGGTCTGACCACCGAGCTGGACGATCACCCCCGCGATCGGGCCCGCAGCTGCCTCGGCGTGGTGAACCTCCAGCACGTCCTCCAGCGTCAACGGCTCGAAGTACAGCCGGCTGCTGGTGTCGTAGTCGGTGGACACCGTCTCCGGATTGCAGTTGATCATGACGGTGTCGTAGCCGACCTCACGTAGCGCCAGGCTCGCGTGCACGCATGTGTAGTCGAACTCGATGCCCTGACCGATCCGGTTGGGCCCGGACCCGAGGATGAGGACCGCGGGCCGTTCCCGTGGCGCGACCTCGGACTCCTCGTCGTAGGTCGAGTAGTGGTACGGCGTCGACGCCGCGAACTCCGCGGCGCAGGTGTCGACTGTCTTGTAGACCGGTCGCACCCCTAGGGCGTGTCGGACCCCTCGGACGACGTCCTCGGTGAGCCCGCGCAGCGCCGCGATCTGGGCGTCGGAGAACCCGTGACGCTTCACGTGACGCAGCAGGTCGGCGGTCAGCTCCTCGGCGTCGCGCAGCAGGTCCGCGGTCTCGTTGAGCAGCTGGATCTGGTCCAGGAACCACGGGTCGATCCCGGTCGCCTCGTGGACCTGCGCGAGCGTGGCACCACCCCAGAGGGCGCGCTGCACCTGGGTGAGGCGGTCCTCACGCGGCACCCGGATGCTCGCCAGCAGCGAGGTGACGTCGACCTCGCCGGCGCGACCGGGCCACGCGAAGGGGGCGCCCTTGCGCTCGACCGAGCGCAACGCCTTCTGCAGTGCCTCGGTCAGGTTGCGACCGATGGCCATCGCCTCCCCGACGCTCTTCATCGTCGTGGTCAGTGTCGGGTCGGCCTGCGGGAACTTCTCGAACGCGAACCTGGGGACCTTGACCACGACATAGTCCAGCACCGGCTCGAAGCTGGCCGGGGTCTGCTTGGTGATGTCGTTGGGGATCTCGTCGAGGGTGTAGCCGATGGCAAGCTTCGCTGCGATCTTCGCGATCGGGAAGCCGGTCGCCTTGGAGGCCAGGGCCGAGCTGCGCGAGACCCGCGGGTTCATCTCGATGACGACGACACGTCCGTCATCGGGGTTGACGGCGAACTGCACGTTGCAGCCCCCGGTGTCGACCCCGACCTCCCGGATGATCGCGATCCCGAGGTCACGCAGGTGCTGGTACTCCACGTCCGACAAGGTCATGGCCGGGGCCACGGTGACCGAGTCGCCGGTGTGGACCCCCATGGGGTCGAGATTCTCGATGGAGCAGACGACCACGACGTTGTCGTTGCGGTCGCGCATCAGCTCGAGCTCATACTCCTTCCACCCCAGGATCGACTCCTCGAGCAGCAGCTCGTGGGTGGGCGACGCGGCCAGCCCGGTCCCGGCGATGCGCTCCAGGTCGGCGGCGTCGTACGCGATACCCGAACCGGCGCCACCCATCGTGAACGACGGGCGGATCACGACCGGGTAGCCGAGGTCTCCGACGGCCGCGAAGGCGTCCGACAGCGAGTGGCACACGGCGCTGCGGGCCGAATGGGCCGACAGACCGGAGGCGTTGATGCGGGCCACGATCGCCTTGAATCGCTCGCGGTTCTCCCCCGCCTCGATCGCCTCGACGTTCGCGCCGATGAGCTCCACGTCGTAGCGCTCCAGGACTCCAGCGGCCGCCAGCGCCATCGCGGTGTTCAGCGCGGTCTGGCCCCCCAAGGTGGCGAGCAACGCGTCGGGTCGCTCCTTGGCGATGATCTTCTCGACGATCTCGGGCGTGATCGGCTCGACGTACGTGGCGTCGGCGAACTGCGGATCGGTCATGATCGTGGCCGGGTTGCTGTTCACCAGAATCACGCGCAGACCCTCGGCGCGCAGGACTCGGCAGGCTTGGGTGCCGGAGTAGTCGAACTCGCAGGCCTGGCCGATGACGATGGGGCCGGACCCGATCACCAGCACCGAGCGCAGATCCTCACGCCGTGGCACGTGCCGCCTCCATCAGCTCGCAGAACCGGTCGAACAGATGCCCGGCGTCGTGGGGGCCGGCCGCGGCCTCCGGGTGGTACTGAACGCTGAACGCTGGTACGTCCAGGCAACGCAGTCCTTCGACCACGTCGTCGTCGAGGCACACGTGGCTGACCTCGACCCGGCCGAACTCGGTCTCGCTGCCGGCATTCACCGGCGCATCGACCGCGAAGCCGTGGTTCTGCGCGGTGATCTCGACCCTGCCGGTGCTGCGGTCCATCACCGGGACGTTCATCCCACGGTGGCCGTAGCGCAGCTTGTACGTCCCGAACCCCAGCGCACGACCCAGCACCTGGTGCCCGAAGCAGATCCCGAAGAAGGGCCGGCGCTCGGTCAGGACGGCGCGAGCCAGGGCCACGGCGCCGTCCGCGGTGGCCGGGTCGCCGGGACCGTTGGAGAAGAACACGCCGTCGACGCCGACTTCCAGCAGCTGATCGGCGCTGACCATCGCTGGCAACACCGTCACCTCGACGCCACGGCGAGCGAGGTGCTGCGGGCTGGACGACTTGATCCCCAGGTCGACGGCGGCGACCCGGAAGCGCACCGGTCCGTCCGCGGGAATCGTGTAGGCCTGGTCGGTCGTCACAGTGCCGATGTGGTCCGAGCCGGCCATCGTCGGAACGCCCAGAACTCGTTGCAGCAGCTGCTCGATCGGCTCGTTCGCAGGCTCACCGCTGAAAACCCCGACCCGCATCGCGCCCCTGTCGCGCAGGTGCCGGGTCAGTGCCCGGGTGTCGACACCGCTGATTCCCACCACACCTTGGTCCCGCAGCTCCTCGGCCAGGCCCCGCTGGGCCCGCCAGCTGCTGCTGACCCGGGAGATGTCGCGTACGACGTAGCCGGAGACCCAGATGCGGCGGGACTCCTTGTCATCGTCGGTGACGCCATAGTTGCCGATGTGTGGGGAGGTCTGCACGACGACCTGACCGTGATAGCTGGGGTCGGTGAGGGTCTCCTGGTAGCCGGTCATCCCAGTGGTGAAGACCGCCTCACCGAACGTCGCGCCGATCGCGCCGAGATGCCGACCGCGGAAGGTGCGCCCGTCCTCGAGCACCAGCAGCGCGTCGGTGCGCCACGGCTCACTGTCCCCTGCCACGTCCGGGCCCGAGGACGTGCCGTCGCCGCGACGGATCACCGGGTGGCGCCTTGCGCGCCCGGGCCGGCCAGCGACCCGTCCAGCACCGTCGGGACACCGCGCAGGAACGTCGCCACCACCCGGGCGGGAAGGACGCGACCTGAGTAGGGGGTGTTGGCGCTCTTGCTCGCCTGCCGCGCCCGGTCCACGACGGTGGAACCGAGCGGGTCGACCAGGGTCAGGTTGGCTGGCTCGCCGACCTCCAGCGGACGACCGTGCCCGCCGAGGCGCCCGATGCGGGCCGGGCGTATCGACATCCGGTCGGCCACGCCGGCCCAGTCCAGCAGCCCGGTCGCCACCATCGCCTCGGCGACCACGGGCAGCGCCGTCTGCAGCCCGAGCATGCCCATGGCCGCGACGACCCACTCGCAGTCCTTGTCCTCCGCAGAGTGCGGCGCGTGGTCCGTCGCCACCGCGTCGATGGTGCCGTCCGCGAGGCCGGCCCGCAGCGCCTCCACGTCCGCCTTGGAGCGCAACGGCGGATTCACCTTGAATACCGGGTCGTATCCGGCCACGAGGTCTTCGGTGAGCAGCAGGTGATGGGGTGTCACCTCGGCCGTCACGTCGACTCCCCGCGCCTTGGCGGTTCGAAGGATCTCCACCGAGCCGGCCGTCGACACGTGGCACACGTGCAGCCGGGACCCGACGTGCTCGGCGAGCAGCACGTCACGGGCGATGATGGCTTCCTCGGCGACGGCAGGCCAGCCGCGCAGCCCGAGCACTCCGGACAGCGCGCCCTCGTTCATCTGCGCGCCCTCGGTGAGCCGAGGCTCCTGCGCGTGCTGGGCGATGACGCCCCCGAACGCCTTGACATATTCCAGCGCCCGGCGCATCAGGACGGCATCGTGCACGCAGCGCCCGTCATCGCTGAACATCCGCACCCGCGCCGCGGAGTCGGCCATCGCCCCGAGCTCGGCGAGCCACTCCCCCTTCAGCCCCACGGTCACGGCGCCGACCGGTTGCACGTCGACAAGACCGGCCTCACGGCCGAGCCTCCAGACTTGCTCCACGACACCGGCCGTGTCCGCTACCGGCTCGGTGTTGGCCATGGCGTGCACGGCAGTAAAACCGCCCAGAGCCGCTGCCGCAGAACCGGTCTCGACGGTCTCGGCGTCCTCCCGGCCGGGTTCGCGCAGGTGGGTGTGCAAGTCCACGAGCCCCGGGAGAACGACCATGCCTGCGGCCTCGATCAGCTCCGTGCCGGTTTCCTCCGGGGCTGTTGTGGTGGCCGCGAGGTCGTGGATGATCCCGTCGCGTACGACGATGTCAACAGGGTCGCCGACGCCGAGCAGCGTGGCGCCGCGGATCAGGTATGTCGCGCTCATGCCGACTCCTCCTCGAGGGCGGGCAGCTGGGCGCCACCGAGCAGCAGGTAGAGGACAGCCATGCGTACGCTCACGCCGTTGCCGACCTGTTCGACGATGACCGACCGGTCGGAGTCGGCCACGTCGGCGGCAATCTCCATGCCGCGGTTCATTGGGCCCGGGTGCATGACGATTGCGTGGTCGGGCAGCGTGGACATGCGACGTACGTCGAGGCCATAGCGCCGGCTGTACTCCCTGGCACTGGGGAAGAACGCGGCGTTCATACGTTCGGCCTGCACCCGCAGCATCATGACCGCGTCGGTCTTGGGTAGCGACGCGTCGAGGTCGTACGACACCTCGCAGGGCCAGGTGTCGACCCCGACCGGCAGCAGGGTCGGGGGCGCGACGAGCGTGACCTCGGCGCCGAGGGTGGCCAGCAGCAGCACGTTGCTGCGAGCCACCCGGCTGTGCAGCACGTCGCCGACGATCGTGACGCGTCGCCCGGCGAGGTCACCGCGGCCACCGGCGAGGTGGCGACGCATCGTGAATGCGTCGAGCAGAGCCTGCGTGGGGTGCTCGTGGGTGCCGTCACCGGCGTTGACCACGGACCCGCGGATCCAGCCCGAGGTGGCCAGCCGGTGGGGCGCTCCGGAGGCGCCATGGCGGATGACCACCGCGTCGGCGCCCATCGCCTCGAGCGTGAGTGCGGTGTCCTTCAGGCTCTCACCCTTGGAGACGCTGGAACCCTTGGCGGAGAAGTTGATCACGTCGGCGGAGAGTCGCTTTGCGGCCGCCTCGAACGAGATCCGGGTGCGGGTGGAGTCCTCGAAGAACAGGTTGACGACAGTGCGCCCGCGCAGCGTGGGCAGCTTTCGGACGGACCGGTCGGTCAACGAGGCGAGCTCGGCGGCGGTGTCCAGCACCAGCAGTGCGTCGTCGCGGCTGAGGTCAGCGGCCGAGAGCAGGTGCCGCTTCATGCCGCACCCCCTTCGGTCCTGGCGTCGAGCAGGACCGCATCGTCGCCGTCGTGCTCCACGAGGCGCACCATCACCCGTTCGCTCAGAGCGGTGGGGATGTTCTTGCCGACGTAGTCGGCGCGGATCGGCAGCTCGCGATGACCCCGGTCGACCAGGACCGCGAGCTGGACGGCCCGGGGGCGACCCAGGTCGCTGAGCGCATCCAGAGCGGCTCGGATCGTACGACCGGAGAAGAGCACGTCGTCGACGAGGACGACGGTGCGCTCGTCGAGACCGTCGGCCGGGATCTGGGTGGGTAGCAGCGCCCGGGCGGGGCGGCGGCGCAGGTCGTCACGGTGCATGGTGACGTCCAGGGACCCGACGGGGACCTCACGGCCCTCGATCTCGGTCATGCGTTCGGCGATCCGGCGGGCCAGGAACACTCCCCGCGTGGGGATCCCGAGGAGGACGACATCGTCGCCACCCTTGGTCCGTTCGAGGATCTCGTGTGCGATTCGTGAGAGTGCACGGGCGATCTCACCGCTGTCGAGGAGCGTGCGTACCTCGACCGGGCCGTTCCAGGAAGCGTCTGACGTGCTGCGCGGAGCAGACATCGGCGCGACCTCCTTCCCCGCCTCACCGGACGGAACTTAAAGGACGTCGGACAAACGCCGTCAGCCTAGCGGACCATCACGTTCGGCCGAACGGCCCACCCCGAACGGCCCAGGAGCTAGTGTCACTCAGAGTGACACTGATCTAGCATCGGAAACGCTGAGCGACGGGCGACAGCGTACGAGTACCGCACTCCGGGAGATGATCATGGCGACCGACTATGCGCGAGCGCTGGGCGCGCGACTGCGTTCGATCCGCCAGCAGCAGGGCTTGTCACTGCACGGGGTCGAGGAGAAGTCCCTGGGACGCTGGAAGGCGGTGGTGATCGGTTCGTACGAGCGCGGTGACCGGGCCGTCACCGTCCAGAAGCTCGCCGAGCTGGCTGACTTCTACACCGTGCCGGTCTCCGAGCTGCTGCCGGACTCCTCTCCGTCGGCGGCCGCTGAGCCCCCACCGCGACTTGTCATCGACCTCGAGCGGCTCGGGCAGGTGCCAGCGGAGAAGGCCGGCCCACTGGCCCGGTACGCCGCCGCCATCCAAGCCCAGCGCGGGGATTACAACGGCCGCATCCTCTCGATCCGGCAGGACGACCTACGCACGCTCGCCGTCATCTACGACGAGCCCCCGAGCCAGCTCGCCGAACAGTTGATCGTGTGGGGCGTACTCAACCCCGAGGCCCGCCGAGCCCTCGAGGACTGACCGGTCGCTGCCCCGTTTCCGCGCGCTCGGCCCGGCGCCGACCCACACTCGCGGCGGGTCGTGGGCGAGCGGCCACCGGTTCACCGGCGTTTGATCGCTGGGGGCTGGTTCACCGATGTTTGAGCGAGGTTTCTAGCCTTCGTACGGCGTGTCGTCGATCAAACACCGGTGAACCCCGTAGCGGCAAACGGGCCCCGGTCAGATGCCGCTGTGATCGTCGGATCCCATGCGGTGTACGCGCATGCCGTTGGTCGTGCCGGGCACTCCCGGCGGTACCCCGGCGATGATGACGATGAGCTCGCCGGCCCTGCAGCGATCGATCTCGAAGAGCTGAGCATCGACGCGACGGACCATCTCATCGGTGCTGTCGGCCTTGGGGCTCAAGAACGTCTCGACCCCCCAGCACAGGGCGAGCTGGCTGCGGACCCGGGTGTTAGGGGTGAACGCGAGCAGGGGCAGCTGGCTGCGGTAGCGGGCGATCAGCCGCGCCGACCGACCGGTCTCGGTGAACGCCACGACCGCTGACGCGCCGATGTCGCGGCCGACCTGCACGGCCGCGTGCGTCAGGGACCGTGATGTCGACTCGTTACGGTCGTCGATGAGTGGCAGCCGGTCCAGCGCCTCGGCCTCGATCTGCACGATGATGCGCGCCATCGTGTCCACGACGTGGGCCGGGTGCAGCCCCACACTGGTCTCCCCCGACAGCATGAGCGCGTCCGCACCGTCGAGGACGGCGTTGGCGACGTCGGAGACCTCGGCCCGGGTGGGCCGGTTCATCGTCGCCATGGAGTCCAGCATCTGAGTGGCGACGATCACCGGCTTGGCAGCCCGGCGTGCCAGCGTCACGGCGCGCTTCTGCACCAGCGGGACCTGCTCGAGCGGCAGCTCGACCCCCAGATCGCCACGCGCGACCATGATGCCGTCGAAGGCCCGGATGATGTCCTCGAGGTTCTCGACCGCCTGCGGCTTCTCGATCTTGGCCAGGACCGGTAGCCACACGCCTTCCTCGTCCATGATCTGCTGCACGTCGAGCAGGTCGGCGGGGCTGCGTACGAATGACAGCGCGATCATGTCCGCACCGAGCCGCAGGCCCCAGCGCAGGTCTGCGATGTCCTTGTCCGACATGGCAGGGACGCTGACGGCCACGCCGGGCAGGTTCAGGCCCTTGTGGTCGCTGATCGCACCGCCCTCCACCACGACGGTCACAACGTGGGTCGCGTCGACCTCGAGCGCGCACAGGGCGACCTTGCCGTCGTCGATGAGGATCGAGTCGCCGGGCGACACGTCACCGCACAGGCCCGCGTAGGTGGTCGAGCAGCCGTCCTGGTCGCCGTCGACGTCGTCAGTCGTGATGGTGAAGGCGTCCCCGGTCGCCAGCACGACCGGCCCACCGGAGAACGTGCCCAGGCGGATCTTGGGCCCCTGCAGGTCGACGAGGATCCCGACGCCATGACCGGACTCGTCGGCCGCCTCGCGTACGTAGCGGTAGACCCGCTCGTGGTCCTCGTAGCTGCCGTGCGAGAGATTCATCCGCGCGACATCCATACCGGCGTCGACGAGCGCCCGGATCACGTCCTTGCTGCTGGTCGCAGGGCCCAGGGTGCAGACAATCTTCGCGCGGCGCACACGGGCGAGCCTACGTCGGCCCGCTCCCCGCAGCCCTGCGACGCGCGCCATGCACACCGCACTCATGGCGGGCCGTTCGCGTCGCCCTCATACGGTCAGGGAGCGGGCGGTGGGTGCGATGGGAGCCGGCAGGCTGGTGCATCCGGTCAGCCACCGGTCGACCTCAGCCGCCGCCGAGCGGCCCTCGGCGATGGCCCACACGATCAGGGACTGGCCGCGACCGGCGTCGCCGCAGGCGAACACGCCCGGCACGCTGCTCTGGAACTGCTCGTCGCGGCGGATGTTGCCGCGCTCGTCGAGGTCGACGGCGAGCTGGTCCAACAGCGGTCCCTGCTCTGGACCTGTGAACCCCATCGCGAGAAACGCGTAGTCGCAGCGGATCTCACGTTCGCTGCCGGGCACCGGTTCGAACCGTCCGTCCACCGACGTGACGTCGACCAGGGCGAGTGCCGAGACCCGGCCATCAGCTCCGGGTACGAAGCCCACCGTCGACACAGCGAACAGTCGCTGCCCGCCCTCCTCGTGCGCGCCGGTCACCTTGTACGTCATCGGGTACGTCGGCCACGGCT